>JBCCFD010000479.1:0-5974 GCA_039029915.1 Chloroflexota bacterium | reverse complement strand
GCCGTGGTCCTTCCATTCGACCAAATTTTTGCTAGTGGCGTGCCCCCAATGCATATTGCCCCAGAGTCGTCCAAAAGGATTATGCTGGTAAAAAAGGTGATAGGTGCCGTTGTAATATACCAAACCGTTGGGATCGTTTATCCAACCTCGCCGGGTTGTAAAATGGAATTGAGGGCGGTGCTTCTCCTGATAAATCGTTTCCCCGTCTACGATTGAGTCACTATGGATATACTCGGCGAGATTCGTCAGATTTCTCGTCGAAGTTTCAGATTCTCCCTCAATGACAGGTGTATCAACTTCAATGATGAGCCGTTTCCCTTTAAATTTAGAAACATCCGTAAACACCCAAAAATCAGGGTTTTCCTCAGCCCATTCGAGGTCAAAATATTGAACGACCTGCCCATCAAGAATAAAACGAATATTTTGTTTTGATGCACCATTTTTAACAGGGAAGTTTAGGTATCGATGCTTAACGGTAATTTCGTGGGTTTCCATCATTTTTATCATCCATCAAAAATCTGTCTATTTTGGGAAATCGTCTGGAATGGGGAGCGCAGGTACTGGATGCCCTTTTGCCTTCTCTGCAGTTCGATGCAGATGGCCGATGCGCCCGCCTTTAGGGGTTTCATCTTCAAACCAAAACGCTTCTAAATCCTCATACACTTCAATAATGTCGTGTTCATCACCTGCTTTTGTGCAAAGTATGTCGCCCGGTTTGACGTAATATTCTTTGCCTTCAGAAACGACCTTGGCCTTGCCTTTAAAGATGAGCCAATATTCGTTGCAATCATGATAGTGACAATCCATGCGGCCGCCTACAGTTGGGATTTTGAAAATCCCTGCACTGGTCACACCGCTCCATTCTGGGCGATTTCCTTTTCCCATAAACTTCTCGCTGGTTCGAATGACAGGCATTATTTTCTCCTTTTGTCTTCTGCTGATGGATAGATCATTGTGGTAGTAATGATCCCCCTAAATTTTACCCCAGCCATGACGCCAAGTCATCAAGTGAGTGCGTCTCCTTGCAGGGGTTCCCAAATGCGGTTTGTTTGGGCGGTAAGCCCCCCCTGATTGGTCGGTCTTAGCTTCCAAATCTCGATGGATTGGATTGTTGTTGGCGCACCGACGGAGAAGGCGGACAAACTTGATTTTTCAGAATAGTCCCTCTGCGCGCTAACCAATGCTTGCCGATTGTTGGCAAAAACTTCGACGAGATATTTGTCGATAAAGATGTGCAAGACCACATCTTCTTCCTGAGGTAAATCGGAAACTGCAAATGGTGTTTCAGCATTTGCAACGCGTAGAGTGCCGTTTTCTGGCCGCAACAAGATGGGTAGGCCTTTGTTTTGTGCAGTGGCAAACAGTACAAAACCAAACAGTTTTCTTAATGCCTGTTCTCTTGGAATAACAATTTGAATTTCAAGTGAGTCGCTCTCTAGCCCGGTGATCGATTGAAGGGTAGGTGGGGTTGATGGGGGAACTTGAGCGCGGTGGTCGGTTACGGCCGTATCTATCACCACATCCTCCAATCGAACCCAATCATACCGCTGCGCCTCTAGTTCCCTTAATGGCCTCATTCGCAAAGAGCCATCTGATGCCAAGCTCAACTCGCGCGGTAGGGATTGAACAGTCTTGCTGTGCAGGGCATTGTTGTCGCCAACCGAGGTCAACCAAGCCCACATCACCCGACGGCCGTCTGGCGTTAGCACACTTTCGGGGGCAAAGAAGTCCGTTCGTTGAAAAAGCCCATAAACGGGTTGATTATCTCGTCGCCAATTTAAACGGCCGTGTGTCTCCGGCACAAACTGCTCAGCCTCATGATCCCAATCTCCAAGATAATAACGACAGCCGAGATTGTGGCTAATGCAAAGTAGCATCCATTTGTTTTCAATCTGAAAGAAGTTTGCACAAGAAATATCTTCGCCAATCATGACGTCTGGCAGTTCATAACTCAAAAAATCACCAATGAGCGTCCAGCGCTTTAGATTGTTTGATTTGAAAATCGGCGGATGGGTCCCTCCCGAAATGGCGTAATACGTATCACCGATGAGGAAGCAATCTGGGTCCCAATGATTGATCTTTGCTTCTTGGCCGTTTGTAGTTTGGACGTTGACTGGATACGGCCGTTGCCACTCACTCAGCTTTCGGTCGGTTGCAATCGCAATCTGATTCCGCCCCGATCCTTGCCCGTGGTAAATAACGGCCGGGAGACCCTCCTTTGTCATAAATCCCGTTCCGCTATACATGCCATGACCCGTAAAGGCAGGCTGAAGCTTCGTTGAATGCCATTCCCAATGGAGCATATCTGGACTGGTGACATGAATGAAACTGTAGGAGGTCTCGCCTCGCCACGGGTGTGCCAAGATGTAGTGTAAATGGTAGACGCCATCGAGATAAAAGGCGGCATTTGGATCTCCTGGCAAACTCTCACGGCCGGGATGCATCAGATGGAAATTTAATAACTCGCTATTTGGAGACATGTTTGTTCCTACCTTGGTTTTTATTTATATTATGATTGAATTTGTCATCAGCAAAATCAACAAACGAGGGGGAATTGAGGTGATAAGATGAGTCAGCCCAATGTGCTTTTTATTTTCAGCGATCAGCAACGCTATAGCGCTTTAGGGTGCAGTGACAATCCCATCGTTAAAACACCAAACATTGATGCCTTAGCAGAACAGGGTGTCGTTTTGGACAATGCCTTCTCTTCCTGCCCAATATGCGGCCCATACCGTGGACAATTGATGACTGGTAAATATTCTCACGCCAATGGGGTTGTTGATAATGAGTATGGTCTCTATCCAAATCAAGACACGCTCCCCAGAGCGTTTGGGGCGGCTGGTTACAAGACCGCCTACGTCGGTAAATGGCATCTTGGCTATGGGCCTTATGCGCCTGAAGACCGAGAAGGGTTCGACACGCTCATTGCCAATAATTGCGACCATGATCACAACGACATCTATCTTTACGACAATGAAAATGGACCCATACGAAGCGAAAAATGGGGGCCGACATGGGAGACCGATATCGCCATGCAATGGATGGAAGAGCATGTGGCAGAAAATCCCCAGCAGCCCTTTGGCTTACTCCTATCATGGGGGCCACCTCATTGGACCGGCCATGTCTATGATCAATACCCAAATGAGTTTGATACTTACGATCCCGCAACGCTTGATTTACCGCCAAACGTCCCCCCACAGCTTGAGGCATTTGCTCGTCAAGAGCTCGCCCATTATTATGGCAATGTGACCGCGCTTGACCATGAAGTTGGTCGCCTGATGGCCACCCTTGAGCAACTCAACATCGCAGAAGATACAATCATCTGTTACACCTCCGATCATGGGGATCATTTGAGCAGTCACGGTTACGGGAAGCCGTTTGACAATTGGCTCCACTACAGCAAGCGAGCCTCAAAAGCCACTCCCTTTGACGAGTCGATCCATGTGCCGTTTGTTGTGCGTTATCCCAATAAAATTAGGGCTGGCGAACGGTCTGACATTCTATTTAGCAGTGTCGACATCATGCCAACACTGCTCGGATTAGCAGGGGTTACCTGTCCTGATGGCGTTCAAGGGCAAGACCTCTCAGCCGCTTTGCTTGGTGAAGATGGCCTTACCACTGATTCTGTCTATTTGCAGATTCTTGGTCCGGGTTGGCCAAAGCGGGGCGACTGGGTCGGCTTTTGGCGAGGTGTGCGAACGGAGCGCTGGGTCTATGCACGTTGGTTGGGTGGCAAAGATATTTGGCTTTTTGACCGCGAAGCAGACCCTTATGAAATGAAAAATCTAGCGGGGCAAGAAGCGTATACTGATATTCAAGCGACACTCGAGGACAGACTACAGCAGTGGGTTAAAGAAACGGGCGATCCGTTTGAATCCGGTGAACGCGATCTAGAAACGGGTATGCTAAATTTAGGGCAAAAATTAACAAAGGCTTATTGAGGGCCCCCTCACCCAACACAAGTTTTTTTAGCTTACAGCTTATAGCTCACAGCTTTTAGCTATTTTCCAAGGAGAAGAGATATGCAATTTCCAACAATTTCCCCATCTTTGCGTTTAGACCGGTTGACCCCACCTACCGGAAAAATAAATATCGTCATCGACACCGATACCTACAACGAAATTGACGATCAATTTGCGGTGGTATATGCGCTCCAGTCACAGGAAACGCTCTCGGTGGACGCCATTTATGCGGCTCCCTTTTTTAATGAGCGAGCCACCAGCCCCGGTGACGGCATGGAAAAGAGCTATGAGGAGATTTTGAGACTGCTTGATCGATTGAATATTTCGCCTGACGGCTTGGCCTATCGAGGATCGGCTGGGTTTTTGGCTGATTATGCCGAGCCATTTGATAGTGATGCCGTACAAGATTTGATTGACCGAGCGATGGCGGCAACCGACCCACTGTATGTCGTTGCGATTGGGGCCCTGACTAATATTGCGTCGGCCATTTTGATTGAGCCAAAGATCATTGAAAAAATTGTTTTGGTTTGGTTGGGAGGCACAGCCCTTCATTGGCCCCACGCGGTTGAGTTTAATTTGGCCGGTGATGTGATGGCGGCAAGGCTGATTTTTGATTGTGGGGTTCCACTCATTTTGCTCCCCTGTGCTGGTGTGACAACCCATCTGCGCACGACGGTGCCTGAAATCGACTTGTACGTTCAGGGAAAAGGGGCAATTGGTGATTATCTGGCAGAGACGTTTAAAGGGTACAGTGATGATCATTTTGGTTGGTCAAAAGAGATTTGGGATGTAATTGCCATTGCCTATCTCATTAATCCAGAGTGGGTGCCGACGAGCATTGTGTCTAGCCCGATAATTGCCCAACGGGATGTTGGCGCGGTGAAAATGGGTCAGCCTGGCCTGTGGTCAGAACGGCCGTTAATCTGGGCCTTCGACTCATCCCGTCATCCTATCCGCTGTGCCTACTATGTCGAACGGGATCCCATTTTTCGGGATATGTTCACCAAGCTAGCTAAAGCGGCTCAATAAATCAAAGCGACTTAGATAATAATTTCTGCCACAACCATCCATGTACCCTTTTCGGTTTTGTGACCCATGAAGTAGGTGTCGCCTAAAGAGAGTTCCTCACTTTTGATAAATGAGTCCAAAGATTGTTGGTACGTATCGCCTGTCATATCCAGCCCAAAGCTAAAGCCCTCATCGGTTAAATCAAGCACAGGTGATGCGGCTCTCATGCCAGGGGAATAATCACCGGTGACAAAACTTTTTGAATAAATATCGGCCACCACAATGCTGCCGCTGGGCGAGCTTGCTTTCACCGTGCGTAAAGTGTTGCGCACTGTTGTTTCTGTCAGATAAAGGGTGACCCCTTCCCAAAGAAAAATCGTTTGCTTCGTTGAATCATACCCCGCCGCCAGCAATGCATTAAACCAATTTTCTTGGGAAAAATCAGTTTCAACAAAGGTGACGTGTGACGTATCAACTCCTGCCTTTTGCAAAGATTCCCGTTTAAGCTGTTGGGTCGTTTTCTGATCGAGCTCAAACATCTTGAGGCCGCTATTTTTTAAATCGTTGTAAGCTCGCGTATCGAGCCCTGCCCCCATCACTACAAATTGCTCAGCCTCATCCTTCGCACTGTCAATAATGCTGTCAAAATAGCCGCTGCGGTTCATGACCAGATTAGCAAGCCCTTCCTCACCTTGTTCGGTGATGACGGGATACCATCTGGTAGAGCCGCTGATACGTGAATACACATAGAGCGGGAAAAGCGCTAGCCACAAACCGTTTGTGGAGGTGTTGGGCAGGGCAGGGGCTAGCTTTGCAGTGGCATGATCATCGCGTAAACCAAAGACGTGCATGGTCCAACGGCCGTTTATGATCTCAATTGCCGTTTGTGATACGCCAAGTCGCTTGCTTACAACGATTTGCTTGTAGCCCGTCCAAATTGCTCCAATAATGGCCAATGGAATGAATAAAATCTGTAAAATAATGAAAACAATAAGCCCAACAAT
>JBCCFD010000478.1:0-6005 GCA_039029915.1 Chloroflexota bacterium | reverse complement strand
GAAGATGTGCACACGCTAGCGTTCATGAATTTGAACCAGCTAAATGATGGGCATGTGTTAATCATTCCCAAAGCACATTTTGTGAATGTTTTTGACATTCCCAGCGAAACGCTTGGGCACGTGATTCAGACCGTCAAAAAAGTTAGTCATCTCATTAAGGCCAATTTAGGCATTTCAGACCAATCAATTTGGCAATCAAATGGGGCCAAAGCTGGGCAGGATGTTTGGCATCTGCATTATCACGTGCTGCCCCGTCTTCAAGAGGGTGAGCTGCGCGGATTTTATTCGCACACCCCAAAACGGCCGTTACGCCAAGAGCTCGATCAAATCGCACTTAAAATTAAGGGAAATCATCATGAATAGCATTTTAAACGGAATTCGCGTGTTGGATTTTGGGCGCTTTATTGCCGGGCCCTACTGCGCTGCTCTGCTGGGGCAAATGGGCGCTGACGTGATTCGCATTGAACGGCCGGGCGGTGGCGAAGACCGATTTTTGGCACCCATCACCGACCTAGGGGAAGGGGGCATGTTTATGCAGGTTAACACCAACAAGCAGGGGCTCACGCTAGACATCACCTCTGAAAAAGGACGCGAGATTGTGCGTCAGCTCGTCAAAACGGCCGATGTCGTGGTCGCGAACATGCCACCGGAGGTGCTCACCGCGCTAGGGCTTGATTATGAAACGCTGTCCTCATTAAAAGAAGACATTATTTTGGTGGCGAATTCTGCCTTTGGCAATCAGACACCATACGCGAATCAGATTGGGTTTGATGGGATTGCTCAGGCGATGAGCGGAACGAACTTTTACTCGGGCAAACCGGGAAAACCGATGAGAACGGCCGTTCCCTACATTGACTTTTCAACCGCTCTTTCCGCTACCCTAGGCACACTGGCGGCGTTGATGGCGCGGCAGAAAACCGGCAAAGGGCAACTGGTTGAAACCTCCCTGTTAGGCACAGGCTTAACGATTGCCAATAGCCTACTTATTGAACAGGCTGTTATTGATGCCAATCGGGTGCCCACAGGAAACCAAGGCCAGATTGCTGCGCCAGCCGATCTGTTCAAAACCAAGGATGGACATATTGTGGTGCAAATTGTGGGACCCTATATTTACAAGCGATGGGCTAAGCTGATGGGCGATCCCTCATTATTGACGGATGAACGGTTTAAAGATGACATTTCGCGAGGGAACAACAGCCAAATCGTTAATGACATTATGTCAAACTGGACGATGTCTCGAACAACGGAAGAAGCGATGGTGGAACTGGCGGAGGCGCGAATCCCATCAGGGCCAGTGCTGTCGATTCAACAGTCACTGGATGATCCAAGAGTGCAAGCATTAGGGCATCTCAAACCGGTTGAGTACCCGGGCGCACCCCGCCCAGCACCCATTGCCGATATTCCATTCCAGCTTTCGGAAACGGCCGTTGGTGTTACCCAGCGGGCGCCCACTATTGGTGAGCATAATCAGCAAATATTGAGTGAACTTGGCTACTCTGATGCTGATATTGCTAAACTGGTCGCGGAGGGCATCCTATAAGTACGTATTCGACTTGCTCAAGTTGATACACGTTTTGCTGAAGACGTGCATCAACACGCTTATAAGCCAGTGAGAGGAGTAGCTTTCGTTTGTAAATGGGGGTAGTCAGGAAGAGACCAGACAGGTTTTTAAAAACCTGTCTGGTCTAAAGTGTCTCAAATGTATCCTGGGCCTGTTGAAGGTGATTTATCCAAACCAGGTTGTGTTCCGAAGCGTTTATTTAATAGGGTTTTCAAATTAGAAACTTCGAAACACCTAAGCCATGATTGGCTGGGTGGCATCTGAAATAACCTTGATTTGCTGAACCAGCTTGGCAAATCGTTCCGGTTTTAGCGATTGGCGACCATCTGATAGTGCTTCTTCAGGACGAGGGTGAACTTCAATAATCGCCCCATCCGCGCCTGCCGCAATGGCTCCGCGCGTTACGCCAGCCACATATTCCCATTTACCGGTGGCGTGGCTGGGATCTGCCATGATGGGCAGATGGGTTAGCTGCTTGAGGACCGGTATCGCGTTTATGTCGAACGTATTGCGGGTGTAGGTTTCAAATGTGCGAATGCCCCGTTCACACATCATAACGCGGGTGTTGCCGTGGCTTAAAATGTATTCAGCACACATCAACCACTCTTCAATTAAACTGCTCATGCCCCGCTTGAGAAGCACGGGGTGCTGTGATTCACCAACGGCGTGCAGCAAGGCGTAATTTTGCATGTTTCGGGTACCAATTTGTAAGACATCAGCGTAATCGGCCACTAGAGGGACCAGGGCTGGCTCCATCACCTCGGTCACAACGGGTAAGCCGGTTTCTTCGCGGGCTTCTGCCAAATAGCGTAGCCCTTCTTCACCGAGGCCTTGAAAAGAATAGGGAGAAGAGCGGGGTTTGAAAGCACCGCCACGAATCGCGTGTGCTCCTGCTTCTTTGACGGCGTGTGCGGTTTCTAGAAGCTGTGAGCGGCTTTCGATGGAGCACGGCCCGGCAATGATGAACGGTTCGCCCCCACCAACAAGATGATCGCCGATATAAAAGGTGGTTGGGTCGGATTTGAAGTCGCGGCTGGCGATGCGGTACGGGTTCAGGATAGGTACAACTCGTTCAACTCCCGGAAGGCGTTCGAGCTGTTCTTTGTTTAACGGCCGTTCATCTCCAATAATGCCAATAATCGTTCGCTCAGCTCCAGACGAGATATGTGTTTGAAAGCCTTGCGTTTCAATCCAGGTGATAACGGTCGTTTTATCAACTTCACTTGCTTGAGATTTTAAAATGACAATCATTAGTAACTATTCTCCAATACCTTGACCATCGCCTCCATGGGGTCGATCTGTTTTGGTTTTAAATCGGGTAAATTCTTGCGATCCGGACGTAATTTTTTCGCTTCTCGAAGGTAAACATGCACCACTTCTTTTTGGGTTTTAGTGGTGTTCCAATGAATCATGACGCGCACACACATAGGTAAGCTTCCCGGCACCTCCATTTCGTGCCCGCACAGCAGAGCCACATCGTTTAACCCAATCTGACGAGCCGCAACAGCTGGGAAGGTTGCGTTTAAATCGGCGGTGGTTGAAAAGTAAATAGTGGCCATATCTTCCCCCTTCATGTCGTTGTAAAGCATAATCGTTTTCAAAAGCTCACGCGTCGCTTCTAAAATAGCGTCTATTGTGTTGGCTGATGCCGTTATGGCACCACGGACACCTCGACAAGCAAGTGATCTGGAATAATTGGGCTCAGTTTGATCAGATTTCATGTCTTCCTCTTCTGTTTGCTAAGTGACCGACTAAAGACAAGGCTTAGGTCACTAGAGGAGCATCCATCAATAATTTACGGAAATGATAGATACTCACTCATCAGACCCGACAGGGTTTTGAAGCCTGTTAGGCCACACCTATTCAATTGGCAAAAAAAAAGCGCGGCTACTATGCCGCGCTTGGTTGCTTGTTTCGTTTCGCTTTAAATTTCTTTAGCGTTAAACGACCTCTTCAGCACCGAGAACGGCGTTGGAAGCGTTAAAGTAGAAATAAAAGCTAAAGAAATAAACGTTTTGATTCATTGCGGGGCAATATAGCATCAAGAATGAAGTCCGTCAAGAAAGAAAAGCGATTTTTGCTAGCTTTAGAAAGCGCGATAATTTATTTATTGCACCAAACTTTTGAATTTAAGATTGTTTATTGAAAGTGTGATAGAAAATAGTGGATAAATTTAATGTTTCATCCTGCTTACATGAAAAAATTAAATTTTGCTTTAGTTACTCTGACTATTTTCAGTTGCCCATGTGAGCAGTTCTAAAATGAGATTGAGCGATAGCTTAGAAGTGCGTTCAAAGCGATGGGGCGGCTTGCTGGTGTGGAAGAGGCCATTCATTTCATCTTCATCACCACCAAGGGAACTTTTGGTGTGCATGATAAGCGCAAGAGGACGCGGGGCAATGTCAGACACATACCGATCAACGAGGAAAGTATACGGGTTGTTGTTATGAAAGATGTGTTTAGGAGACAGCCCTGCTTGCGCGCGACCGATGCCAATGACGCCGCGAATGTTTGAAACACGACTTGACCACAAAAGGGCCAAGCCTGTGGCTAGCGGTTGAGCCAAGATAATTGGGTTACTGGGAAGCATTTGACATAAAATCTTCAAGTCGTCCCATAAATGATCGGGTTTTAAGCGATGCTGGGTGCTGGCGTGGAGTAGGTATCGCAGCGGATCAAGCCCATATACATGATAGCCTGCCTTAGCAAGGCTCTGACAAAGGGCGTCGTCTCCTTTGCTGAAGTTGCTATACGTGGAGAGGTAGAGAATGCAGGGGGGCGTTAGCACTGATGTAGCGGGTGGGTAATAGTAACTTTCTAAGACGGAGCCGGCGCGGAGCGGCCAAAGATTCACTCGGCCCCCGCTTTCTAAACTTGGCGTGCCTAAAAAACCAAAGTTGATGCGTCCAAAACGCTCTTTGGCCCACTCTTTAACGGCGCTCAAATCGAGCGCAAAGTTATGGTCCCCCATAACCCCATCACTATCGCCGGTGCCTCTTAGGTCGAAAACAAGATGGGCGATTTTTCCTTTTGGCCCGTATGATTTGACCTCTTGCCGGGCACAGGTGATGACGCTCGATTTTGTAAGTGGGTATTTGGGCACCCAAACGCGAAGAACCCGAAGGTTTTCATCTTCCATCTCGGAGGGTTTGACCAACACACAATCGAGATAGAGGTCGTCGTCTGTCAAAATACCGAACTGTTCTTCAACGTAGCTCATGCACTGTTTATCCTTCGGGCGTATTGGTTGGTTCAATGATAGGGAATTGATAATTAGGTATCAATTCAACGATCCGATTATAGGCTTCATAGCGCGTTTGGCTACTGTCAAAATAACCGCTTAGCATTTCTTGAAGCACAATAGAGATAGTTAGGTCTTCGTAAAGTTGCGTAACCAATAGCCCTTGGCCTTTGGCAAAGCCCCATCGCTCAAAATCGGAAGCATGTGTCTTCATATTATTGACGGTTTCGGCACCGAAGAGTTCTGTGAGTGATGGCCCATTTTCGACGAGCGGATTTTGTCCCCAACTATCGATAAATTGGGTAGGCTGGTCAGATGTGCCAAGTCGCATTGGAACTTTTCGTTCGCTATTGATGGCGAGCCATTGGGGGTATCCTTCGGTAAACCAGTAGTTGGCAAACAAAACGGCCGTTTCTACCTGTGCCACTTCTGTGATGCCTAACGATGTAATTGTACCAAAGCTTACGGGTGAATCCCCAGAATTAGCTGAAATTTGGGTCAAAATTCGGCTATTTTCCGCCAGATAGCTCGGATTTTCGGCACATTCAGTACAAATGGGAGGATTTTCCGGATCAAGATTGGCAATCATGGGTAAAACAGCGGGCGAAGCCATAATCATTCCGGTACGGCCGTTTAGATACGCATTTCGAGTGCTTGACACCGTCTGAATGCCCGGCGGACTAAAATTGTGCACAATGTCAAAATAAAAATTAAGCGCATCTAAACAGGGCTGACTTAGAAAATCAACCTCACCCGATAGGGCAATAAGCTCACACCCATTGGCTCTGGCAATTTGCTCAAATGTTTGATGGGTTGATACCAAGTTGGATTCAGTGGGAATCACAAATCCGGCCGTTAAAAAAGTTTCCCCGTCAAATGTCGCTTCCGCAAAGTTAAACATGTCGCTGAAATTGGTTGGGGCAGGCAAACCTAAATCGTTGATCCAATCTTCACGATAAACCAGCAAATGAGCATAGCCATCACTGGGTACAGCCGCCATCCCGGTCGGTGTGTTGAGCAATTGCAAAGCTTGAGAATTAAATGTATCAGTACCGAGCTGATCGACGACGGTGCTGGCGGCTGATGTATTTAAAATGCCGCGCTCTGCCCAGCCAAGTGAATACTCAAGCGGGTGAATAATGATATCGGGGAGGGTGCCGGATAGGGCAGCCGTGGACACCAACTCTGGCAGCAAAAGCGGAG
>JBCCFD010000477.1:0-6032 GCA_039029915.1 Chloroflexota bacterium | reverse complement strand
TCAGTTCAAATCTGGCCGCCCCGACTATGGGATAGCAAAATTTTTGGCTATCCTTTTTTTATTTGTGTAAAAGAAGACAATTCAGGTGTCGTAGCTATTTCCGAGCTGAGATTAGATTTTGAAACGTACCAGCGCGGAAACGGCCGTTACCTGACTAGGTAGAAACTAGAAAAAAGGCCATGATTTATTCCTCCTCACTTCTTCCATCCTGTTTCTCCTCGATATATTGAAGCATCGTTTCCCCGATCAGTTGCATCATGAGAGACGGGAAATAGAAGACAACGTCTCGTAGTAGTGCTAAAAACTTGGTTATTCTTTTTATCATTTTCCCCTCCCGCTGTTTTATATTTTCTGGGCCAAGGTCTACCGTTAAAATACGCTCTGTCGATACCTTAGTCATGCTTACCTCGCTCTTTTTTTGATCAACTTTTTAACCATTTGCAACGCTAAGTGGTCCAAAGCTTTTAAAGATGCCTTTTCTGTAAAAATTGATAATTTCATGTCTAATGAAGTCATTAAACTGCGAACAACATGTTTTTTGGTATCCCTCCTTGCCAGTGTAGGGGGTACAAAAGGGATACAGATAAAAAAAGCATCTTATTTTGGTGAGAACCTCTTCTTTGTAATTTGTGACCCGAGTCCGTATTTCACATATGTGCATAATAGTCACAAATGTGAACCTTTGTATGAGTTTTGTGTTATAAAGTAAACAGGAAGGTAAATATTAGCTTGACAAACGTTAAGCTAATTTTGGAGGAAAGGAGATGCGCCACTCACGGCTACAGCTCCTGGCCACAATCGCAGACTTATATTACGTAGAACAACAGAATCAATCTGAAATCGCTCGAAAAACTGGTTACTCACGATCAGCTATTTCACGGCTCCTCACCGAAGCAAGAAATTTAGGTGTGGTCGAAATTCGGATTAATCACCCGCTCCAAAGATTATCAACATTGGAGTATGAGTTGATCGATCGATTTGGATTACAAGCCTGTTTTGTGGCTCAGCGAGGACTTTTAAATTATCCAAGAATGCAGCGCCTCTTAGGTCGATTGGGTGCTGCCTACTTGAGTGATAATATGCAGCCTGATTCCCGTTTGAGCGCCGGCTGGGGGATGGGTGTCTATGAGGTTGCACAAGCTTTTCGCGAAAGATATTGGCCCAATTTCCAAATCATTCAAATGATGGGAGCCACTGGTTCCGTCAATGCAACGATAGACGGTCCTGGGGTAGTCACCCAAATTGCGAATACCTTTAGCGGTACATGTCGCACGTTGAATGCACCCCTTTATGTTGAAAGCCAAGAAACCAGAGCCGCTTTGTTACGAGAGCGTAACATACGCGCTACTCTTGACCTTGCCTCAAATGCTAACTTTGCTCTAACTGGCATTGCTAGTATTGAACCAGAGCGCTCTGGGATCGTCAGAGCTGGGCATCTAGATGTTGATGAGCATAAAAGGACGCTGGATGCGGGGGCCATTGGGGATATATGTGGGCAGTTATTCGATGAAAACGGCCGTATTCTCGATATAGACATTAATCACCGCGTCATCGGAGTAGATTTAACAATGCTCCAGCAAAACGGCTGCACGATTGTTGGTGTAGCTGGAGGGCGCATAAAGGCTCCCGCAATTCGCGGTGCCTTGCGTGGTCGCCTTATCAATGTTCTGGTGACCGACAGCTCTGCCGCAGAAATTATTCTAGGTAAAGAAGCAACAACTGTTTCATCTACCCTAAATTGATGGAAAAGATTTGCCCAAAAGGTAGATGGAGCCTCAGGTTTTGTCCATATTGATGACCATTATTTAACGATAGATAAAACGGTAGCCAATCATATTTATAAAAAGTTTTTGTGAAGCCTAAGGTTTAAATCGGCTTTCTTCTATGAAAAGCAAAAGATCGTTTATTTTTGTAAAGTTTTTGCTTTTCACTTACCCGGACTTTGAAGGAGAAATCTATGGAAGAAATGACAGTCACCGTTGACCATGAAGCCGGACTCCATGCGCGCCCGCTGGCACAGTTTGTGAAAGTGGTGCGTCAATTTAATTCAGAGATTCAAGTGTCTAATCTAACTCGTGAGAAAGGGCCTGTTAAAGCAAATAGCCCGCTTCAGCTCATGCTGCTTGCCGTTAGTCAAGGGCATCAAATCAAAGTACAGGCCAATGGGACAGATGCGAAGGAAGCTTTGGAAGCCGTAAAGCAGTTAATCGATAACAACTTTAATGAGTAAGTCGTGATCGATGCGCTAATCAGGTGATGTTTAACAGTTTCCAGCACGTGAAAGGAGAGAAGGATGTTCATTAATTTCTTAAATGAAAATATGGTACCCATCATTGTTTTGTTGATAGGCTTATGGATTGCTCAATTTGTTTTGGCCTATTGGCAAATGATGCGTTTTTATGATCGGCTCAAGATCATACGCAAAAATGGATTAACGGCCGTTGGTTTGCACGGTGACCGCATCAAAGGGCGCGTTTACGCCGTACTGGCGGTCGATGAAAAAGGCACAATCGTTCATGCCGAGCAGTTTAGCGGCCTGACCGTTTTCGCACAGTTGCGCCCTAATCGCGACATAGAAGGGTTGACTTTGTCAGACATTTTGGATGAAAACAGAGACCTGCCCGTTTCAGGCCGCTTACGGACGGCCTATGAAAATGCCGCGAATGATATTTGGGAAGCACGTCATGGATTGGTTGAGCAAGCTGGAATGCCTGTTCAAAAACCTGCCTAAGACGTTGAATCAGATGTGCAGGATGAACGTTTCAAGCTTTTATGCTCAGGAGGGTGTTTATTGAGAGAAGAAAAATAAAAGGCAGGAAAACTTACACAAAAAAGGTTTAGACGGTCAAAATATTTTTTGACCCCACGCTATTTTTATTTGAAAAATAGCCAAATTCGAGAAAGGAGATTTATTTATGGACGGTTTAGTAGCCGCAGCTGAATGGTTTATCGGCTTATTCCAAGAGGGCGCAGGCGTTTTCGCCAGTTTAGTCACGGGCATTGTCCCGCTGCTAATTGTTCTACTGACGGGTGTGAATGCACTCATCGCTTTGATCGGTAGCGAACGTATCGAGAAAGTCGGCGAATGGGCGGCGCGAGATGGGATTATTTACTATCCAATCCGGTACGTTGTGTTCCCATTTTTATCAGTCTTTTTCTTAACCAATCCAATGGCTTATACAATGGGGCGTTTTTTGCCTGAGAAATACAAGCCAGCATTTTATGATGCGGCCGTTTCGTATGTGCATCCGCCCACAGGCATTTTCCCCCATATCAATCCAGGCGAACTGTTTGTTTGGTTAGGGATTGCAGGGGGTATTGAGCTACTCGGCCTTAGCGTTGTGCCTTTAGCCGTTTGGTATCTCATCGTTGGATTAATCGTCATATTTATCCGCGGCATTGTTACAGAACGCATCACTGCTTTGATGTGGGCCCGCCGAAGTGCAAGTGAAACTGCAAAAGCCACGGCATAGGTTATAAGGAGAAAGAGAATGGAATCTATGAATAGTTTTCTAGCAAATTTTGGTCGTAGTGTCGGTGGCGTTGTCGGGGCCCTGTATCAAGCGGGCCGGGAAGCGGTTGACCAAGTCATCGTCAATATTCTGCCCTTTATGGCATTTATCGCCCTGGTTATTGGGATTATTCTCAAAACGGGTATTGGTGACTGGTTGGCTAATTTGCTGGCCCCACTGGCCAGCAGTTTAGTCGGCTTGCTTATTCTATCTGTCATCATTGCTTTGCCTATTTTGTCACCGCTGTTGGGACCAGGTGCTGTCATTGCCCAAGTTATTGGCACGCTCTTAGGCACAACCTTGATTGCCAGCGGTAGCATACCTGCTCGCTTCGCTTTGCCGGCATTGTTTGCCATCAACCCTCAGGTTGGATGCGACTTCATTCCTGTTGGATTGGCTTTGGGTGAAGCTGAACCGGAAACGGTTGAAGTAGGTGTACCTGCCGTATTGTTCTCGCGACTAATCACTGGACCGATCTCAGTCGTGATCGCATTCTTGTTTATGCCATTTTTGCCATACTAATCTAAGACTGCCTACGGCAGATACTGAATAAAGTTTATGCCATGCAGTTTGGAAATTTCCAAACTGCGTGGATTTTCTTAAAAAGTTCTAATTTTCACAAAGTGAGAAAATAATGTCTGAATATAAAGCAGTTAAGATTACAAAAGGTAAACGGGGCTGGGGTGGTCCTTTGGTTATTCAACCAACTGAAAAGAAAAAATATATCTATTGCGTAACCGGCGGGGGGATTCATCCCGTTGCTCAGCGAATTGCTGATCTGACCGGTGCTGAAGCTTTTGATGGATTCTCATCGAAGCGGGAGTTTGATGAAATGGCGGTGGCCGTGATTGATTGTGGCGGCACAGCGCGGGTTGGCGTTTATCCTATGAAGGGTGTGTTGACCGTTGATATCCACGCGACGAAGCCTTCGGGCCCCCTTTTCCGATTCATTAAAGAGGATCTTTTTGTCTCGGGGGTTTCAGTAAATGATATTGTACTGGTGGATGGTGAAACACCACCTGCCGAGGCCACTCCTCCCGCTGAAGAGATTAAATCTGTGCCGGACAAACCCTTAGCGCCCAAAGCGTCAGAACAAGACACGGCCGTTCCTGCCGCAGAACTCAATAAAAAGAAAGGGTTCTTCCAAAGATTATTTGGTGGCTAAGATGTTGAAATATGAAGCACGCGTTTCAACGATTGGGCCTTACACACAAGAGTTTTTAGATCACAATATCATCGTTTTATTTGGTGACAATGCCCCAGAAGAGCTGGTTGAGTTTTCTGTGATTCATGATGGAAAAGAGTTGCACGACGAAATCCAAGCTGGAGATATTGTTCAAATCGATGATGAGCAGTTTTCAATTCTTGCTGTTGGTGAAGTTGCTAATGACAATTTCAGAAATTTAGGCCACTTGGTGCTCAAGTTTAATGGGGCAGACGAGGTCGAAATGCCGGGTGACGTTTGTGTAGAAAAACGGCCGTTGCCACCCATTGCTGTTGGAACCGTGATAAAAGTTTTTGACACGAAAGCGCAATAGGTGCTCTCTCGTCTCAAGTGGCGAGGGTTCATTCCCATTAGGGTAAAAAAATGCATACTTTACGTGAGCGACTGCGCGCGCGCGCAGCGGATAATGTTCCCATTCGCGTCGGTCTTGTGGGGGCAGGGCAAATGGGAACAGGCTTACTGAGCCAAGTCGAAAAAATGGACGGCATTCAAATTGTGGCCGTTGCGGATATTGTTCCAGATCAGGCAGAACTGGCCTATAAAGAGTCGGATGTTGATGATCAGCTTGTTTACTTTTTAGAAGAAAACGGCACAAATGGTGATCAGCGAATACAGGATGGGTATCGACTTGCCATGCGTTCTGCCCATACACTTGTTAAATTAGAAAATCTGGATGTGATTGTGGAGGCCACCGGTGTCCCGGAGGTCGGGGCATTTGTCTGTGAGGCCGCTATTCTAAACCACAAGCACATCGTTAATATGAACGTTGAAGCGGATGCGACGATTGGGTATTACCTTACACAGCTAGCCGATCAGCACAATGTTGTTTATTCGCTGGCGGCAGGCGACGAGCCGGGGAGCATCAAAGAAATCTATGACTTTGCGGATGCGCTTGGATTTGAAATCGTCGCTATCGGCAAAGGGAAAAACAACCCTCTCAACCGAGCTTCCAATCCTGATACCACCGCGACTAAAGCAGAACGCCAAAAGATGAGCGCCAAAATGCTAGCTTCATTTGAAGATGGCACTAAAACGATGGTGGAGATGACCTCAATTGCCAATGCTATCGGGTATCCACCGGACATACGCGGGGCACACGGTCCCAATGTTAATGTAAATCAACTTGCCGATACCTTCATTCCTCAAACGGATGGGGGCATTTTTAGCGGTGCTGGTAAAGTGGATTATGCTGTTGGGGATGTGGCGCCAGGTGTATTTGTCATCATTACGACTGACCAGCCGAAGATCATTCGAGATTTAAACTATTTACGGCTCAATGGAAACGGAAAATACTG
>JBCCFD010000476.1:0-6051 GCA_039029915.1 Chloroflexota bacterium | reverse complement strand
TTTGCCAATAAATTAGATGGTAAAGGCTCAAAATTTGATTCGTTTGATAGTGGTTTAACTTAATCAAAAAAATGGGCCTGCTTCTACGATACGAAGCAGGCCCAAGTTGAGAGGGGAAGAGAGGAAGAGGTAATATTAGTGGTCTTGGTCGTCTGGTAATGTATCTAAAATAGCCAAGACTTTGTCTTTATCTAATGCGGGTTCTTCAATAAGTTCAATTATTGGTAAAGGAAATTCACGCGTTCCAAATCGGGTAAGAGCCGTAGCCCCCATACCCCAAGCGATAGGAATCAACGTTAATAAGAATATGGCTAACATCCAGCCTGGCCCTGAAAAAGCGATAAATGAAAGGACGAAGGTAATTACGGCCGTTCCTATCACGGCCATCACTGTCCGGTTCACCCCTAAATTCAGTCGCTGTGTGACCCAATCCCCAAACATCTTGCCCCAGAGCACCCAGGCCCAAAAGCCTGCGGCAATAAAGCCAAGCGTTAAGGCAATCACGATGGGAAATCCTAAGATACCCACACAAACAATAACCAAGGGAATGGATATAGCAAGCAATAGGATGTTAATAAATGGAACTGCACCAAAAGAAAGGACACCTACGGCGGTTGAAGCAAACGGCCGTTCTCTCATCGCATCTTCAATGCGTTGGGTTGGTATAGGTGCTAAGGCTTGGAAGCCGGTTGCCACAACGCCCATGATTAACGTCAACATAACCGTACCAATAATGCGTAACACATTTGGATTGATATCCGTCTCAGAAATATCAGGTATTGGTGGCGCTTCTGATGAGTTGAGCAAGCTATTCACAAAGGGAATGTCATCAATCACTTGGCAGCTGCTTGAGCGACCTTCACCAGTAATCGTTCCGCTTATGGTGACGCACTCGCCCCGAATAACGGCCGTTTCACCTAAAACAAGGTCGCCATTAAAAACAACAACATCTTCAGTAACTGTCCCATGAACAGTGGCTTGACCATTAACAACCGTCAAACTACCGTTGACGCGGCCCAATTCCGATACAGCAACATTTTCATTGACAATCGTAACATCATTGGGCACTGTGTCATCGATTTGACGACCAGACGCATCTTGCGCCAGAACAAATCCAGTTGGCACAAGGAAAGCAAGAAACCCAATAATCAAAAATAATTTCCGATACATTCAAAAACCTCAGGCAGAAAGGGGGCGTGTTTGTGAAACTAATTGTCGATAAATGCCGCCCCACAAAGAAGCAATTCCACCTAACACAAGCAACCAGCCTAAAAGCACAGGCTGCTGAACGAGTAATCCACCAACAGCACTAATCATCGCTCGAGAAATAGCCAAAGCCACTTGATACCCTTCAGCTAAAGATTGTAGTGCCATTTCAATAAAAGCAGGTTCAACCAACTCATCACCGAGTTGACTAAATACCCATAAACCTAAAACCAAGGGCAATATCCCCGTGATTAGTAGCGAAATATAAACGGCCGAAATAACCCACAGGCGAACCTGTTGATTAGGCAATCGAGCCATTGTTCGTTGAGCAAAATCAGCCGCAGGCACCATCGCCGGTGATTGACGTAACAATGTGTCAACGGCCAGCATGGCTTGCCACTCAGCCTTATAAGAAGGGCGTGCTTCGAGATGGGCATCAAGCTCTGACTGTTCAGCGGGCGTTAGCTCACCATCCAGAGCATCCATCATCAGTGCATAAATGCGGTCTTCTAACTCCATTACAAAAATCCTTAAATTTGTGATGCTTCGTACGAAGGTTCAATATTCATGGCCATGCCAATTTCAGCAAGCTGCTTTCTGGCACGGAAGAGGCGAGACTTAATCGCGCTCACGCTCGTTTCCATCATTTCGGCGATCTCTTCGTATGAAAGTTCATACCAATAGCGTAAAACAACGGCTTGTCGGTAATCTTCTGGTAACTCTTGCAGAAGACGTTGAACCATTTCCTCTTGCTCACCCTGCAAAGCCTGTGACTCAGGACTAGCTGTCCTATCTGACATCAACGCTGGATGGGGAGCCAACGGCTCATCAATTGACAACAAAATTGCGCGTCGCTTACGAATCAAATCAATACAATAATTTGATGTAATAGAAAGCAACCATGTGCTGAATTTGTGCTGCGGGTTATAGCTGTCTAATCGGGTGTAAGCACGAATAAACGCTTCTTGCGCCGCTTCTTCTGCCTCGTTGGCATTATTCAGCATGCGATACGCCAAGTTGAAAACTGGCGATTGGTACGCTTCTATTATTTTTCCAAATGCAGACTTGTCTCCTTGACGTGCCTGCTCAAGCCACACCGATTCCTCGTTCAATTGTCGTCTCTCCTGACGCTTACCTTTACGCAGTATATCAGAAGAAGTTTCAGAACGGGACGCCGAAATTTTTCGCGCCGGACTCTTTTTTGGCTTGCTACTCGAATTGCCCTTGACATCTGAAAGGCCGATTTTATAATGAAGTGACATTATCATAATCAGTAATACGCAGATTGGGATGAGTAGTTGCACAAACTCTTCAAGAGAGCGGAAATTGGTCGAATTTCAGGGTCATAGGCTGGAAACCCCCGCAAGATAGTGTGCAGTGAATACCCCCCAAGAGTGGTTCTCTGAACAGAAAAGGCAAACCCCGCGTTTGCCTTGGGGGCAGACAACAAAGTCTGCCTTTCTTAATAAGGAACCCGGCTGGCCCCGTTAACGGCCGTTAGAGGGTAATTGGAAATTTGTAACTAGTAATCAAAAACTGATTACTGACCACTAACGACTAATTACTAAACTTGAGTGGAACCGCGATGCGCCATCGCCTCAATACGAGGTGATGGCGCATTTTTATTTTCGATTGACGATTTACGATTTACGACGTCAATCGTCAATCCAAAATCCAAAATTGTAAATCGCGGAGGAATTATGTCCGAGGAACAAAACGTTCCGTACGAAGAGTCAGACCTATATAAAATACGGCACTCAGCCTCACATGTGCTTGCTGAAGCCGTTTTGGAATTTTATCCAGACGCCAAGTTAGCTATTGGGCCGCCTATTGAAGACGGCTTCTACTACGATTTTGATCTAGGTAAAAAAGAGGATGGCAAACCAATCACCTTTTCGCCTGAAGATTTAGAAAAAATCGAAGCGCGTATGAAGAAGCTGCTCAAAAGCAACGCTAAATTTGAAAAATCAAGCCTGTCTGTCGAAGAAGCCCTCAATTTTTTCAAAGACCAACCATATAAAATTGAGCTCATTCAAGATTTGGCGGCTGGCAAAGAAGATGAAAATGGAAACGCGATAGCTGAACCAGCCACGGAAGTAGGCATTTACACGCAGCGCGAATTTGCAGACCTTTGTCGCGGGCCTCACGTCGCTTTCACCAAAAAGGTCAAGGCAAACGCCGTTAAACTGTTAAAAACCAGCGGCGCCTATTGGCGTGGGGATGAAAACAAGCCTCAGCTTCAGCGCATTTACGGTACTGCTTGGCACAATCGTATGGAACTTGAAGAACATCTCAAGCGGCTCGAAGAAGCCAAAGCGCGGGATCATCGTCGGTTGGGCAAGCAATTGGGACTCTTCCACTTATCCCAGTTAGTTGGGTCTGGGTTACCGCTTTGGCTGCCCAAGGGGGCCATCTTACGCGAAACGCTTGAGGGCTTTTTGCGCCAAGCCCAGCTTGAACGCGGCTATTTACCCGTGATTACCCCACACATTGGCAAACTCGATTTATACATTACCAGCGGCCATTATCCCTACTATAAAGATAGCCAATACACGGCCATTGACGTAGATGAAGAAAAGTTCATGCTTAAACCGATGAACTGCCCACATCATATTGAGATTTATAAGAGCGAACCGCGCAGCTATAAAGAGCTACCGCTGCGATTGGCTGAATTCGGCACCGTCTATCGATACGAGCAAAGTGGTGAGCTGAATGGTTTAACCAGAGTTCGTGGCTTTACGGTTGATGATTCTCATCTTTTTGTGATGCCAGATCAGCTAGAAGAAGAGTTCATTGGGGTTGTCTCCTTAATTCAGCACGTGTTTGAAACAATGGGTTTTGCTGATTTTCGCGCTCGTCTAGGCACAAATGACCCCAACAGCGACAAGTATGCTGGTGAACCTGAAATGTGGGAAAAAGGGATTAACGCCATTCGCAAGGCAGCCGATAAAGTTGGCATGTCATATCACGAAGAGGCTGGTGAAGCCGCTTTTTACGGACCAAAGCTTGACTTTATTTTCCGTGACGTTCTTAAACGAGAATGGCAGTTAGGCACGGTTCAAGTTGACTTCTTGTTGCCAGAGCGATTTGAGTTGGAATATACGGGTGAAGACGGGCAGAAGCATCGCCCCGTCATGATTCACCGAGCGCCGTTTGGCAGTATGGAACGCTTTATTGGCATCTTGATTGAGCACTTTAACGGAGCGTTCCCGCTATGGTTATCACCAGTACAGGTCATGATGATTCCGATTGCAGACCGACATATTGATTATGCTAAATCTGTTGCTAACCAGCTGCGTGCGGCTGGATTACGCGTAGAAGTTGACGACGCCGGTGAACGGATGAACAAAAAGATTCGCAACGCACAGCTTCAAAAAATCCCTTACATGCTGGTGGTTGGTGATAAAGAGGAAGAAGAAGGCAAGGTTGCTGTGCGCACCCGCAACAATGATAACAAAGGTGTCATGAGCCTTGATGAATTCAAAACCTATACCACTACCTTAACCACTACGAAGTCGATGGAGCTATGAGCGGGTAGTTAGTTTTCAGTTTTCAGTTAATCAGAAGCCGCTCAGAAGAGCGGCTTTTTTGTTTTTAGGTGATGATTTTAGAAGACGTACGATTTCTCAAGAAATCGTATGTCTAAGGATGAAATATAAAATGAATAATCAAAATTATGAACAGTCCGATTTGTACAAGATTCGCCATTCGGCGGCTCATGTGCTGGCGCAAGCAGTGCGTGTCCTATTTCCCAATGCAAAGTTAGGAATTGGCCCACCGATTGAAAATGGATTTTATTATGACTTTGATTTGGGGGTAGATAAAGATGGGAATCGCTTATCATTTGGGCCTGATGATTTGCCAAAATTGGAAGCGGAGATGAGGCGGATCATTAAAGGAAAGCATCCATTTGAATATCGTGAGGTGTCGTTTGCAGAGGCGAGGGCGCTATTTGGGAATGACCCTTATAAGCTAGATTTGATTGAAGGTTTGGAGGATAACGGCCGTATTCCCTCCATTTATCAGCAAGACAGCTTCATTGACCTTTGCAAAGGACCCCATGTTGAGCATACGGGCCAAATTCCCGTCAACGGCCTTAAGCTGATGAGCATTGCCGGGGCCTATTGGCAAGGTGACGAAAATAAACCCCAGCTACAGCGCATCTACGGTACGGTTTGGCACAACAAAAAAGAGCTGAAACAGCATTTACACCAGCTTGAAGAAGCCAAAAAGCGGGACCATCGCAAATTGGGTAAAGAGCTAGAGATTTTTATCCTTGATGACGAGGTTGGTCCTGGATTACCGATCTGGCTGCCCAATGGCAACATTTTGCGTGAAGAGCTTGAAAAATTAGCCTGGGAGGTCGAAGAAAAAGGCGGCTATCAGCGTGTAGCCTCTCCCCACATTGCCAAAGAAGACCTTTTCTACCGCAGCGGCCATCTTCCCTACTACAAAGAAGATATGTATCCACCCATGGAAGACGATGGGGGCAACTACTATCTCAAACCGATGAACTGTCCCTTTCATCACAAAATATACAGCAACAAACCGCGCAGCTATCGTGATTTGCCACTGCGCTTAACGGAATACGGCATGGTTTATCGATATGAGCAAAGCGGCTCATTATTTGGCCTATTACGGGTTCGTGGGGCTGAACAAAATGATGCCCATATTTACTGTAGCGAAGAGCAGCTCGAGGCCGAGTTTATGGCCGTCATTGAGCTTTACAAACATTACTTTGAGCTATTTGGGGTTGAGAAATATCAGATGCGCCTCAGCAAACATGCCAAAGCAGGGCTCGGTAGAAAATATGTCGATAACGAACGGATGTGGCTCAAAATGGAA
>JBCCFD010000475.1:0-6076 GCA_039029915.1 Chloroflexota bacterium | reverse complement strand
TCAGTACCGGCTGAATATAAAGAACGCAAACTGCATGTTCACAACGCCTCGATTACGATCATGGAATCGTCAGCAGATGAGCGCGTTGCGGCAGCTAAGGTAATGGTGGAAAAGCTAAATAAGGCCACCGGCCCAACCACCGTTTTTATTCCTCTTAAAGGCACAAGCATGATGGACAACGAAGATATGCCTTTCTACTCTCCAGATGCCCGTGAAGCCATGTTTGATGTGGTTCGCAATGGAGTCAAAAATGAAAATGTTGAAATCGTTGAGCTTGATTTACATATCAACGATCCTGCGTTTGCAGATGCTATGAGTAAACGCCTGCTTGCCGCTTTGTAATAAGCACCGAGAGAAAAGTGAAGAAGCCTCCACAGTTTTTTATAGAAGCTGCTGTCGCAAAATGAGATAGCTTGTTTCGCATAACCGTATTTTGGAGGGCTTTTTCACTATATATATGAATTGCTATTTGGGATTTGCGTAAAAATGTAGTTTGATTTTAACGTCACTTACACAGTTTTCAACCTCAAATCATCTTGCTTCATACGTATATCCTATTTAATGATCTTTAGTCGAGTTGTTTAATAGAAGGAGAATATTAATATGAGGATCAAAATGACGAATAAATTATTACAAATGATAACCATTTTGCTTTTGTCGCTGCTCTTTGCCGTCGCCTGTCAAGCGCAGTCAACAGAAGCCCCAGTAGGCGGAGAATCTTCTACTGATGCAGCATCTGAGGAAATGGCAACTGATGACCCTATTTTAGTTGGTCATCTTACCTATCACACAGGTGCGTTTGGTGCATTTGGTGAGTTTTTTGACGCCGTCACGGATTTTACCCTTGAAATAATCAATGAAGATCCACCACTTGGGCGAGAAATGGTTTCAATTCATCAAGATATTGGCACCATTGGTGAAGCGCAAGCGGCTCGTAAACTGATCGATAGCGATGGTGTAGATGTGCTGCTGAATCCCGCTCACGAATATTTCTCTTATCGTGAATGGATGGTTCAATACATTGCTGATAATAACGCGCCTCTTATGCCATCAGTTCACGGTGGGGCCATTGAGCGCGAAGTGGGCGGGGTAGGTGATGAGCCCCTCTTCCGCGGTTCGCCAATGGATAGCGCCTTAGGTGTTTCCGCTGTTTTGCAAGCCCATGAACGTGGGGCAGAAAGCATCGTTATTGTGGCGGTTGAGATTGCCGGTAGCCAGCTTCAAAAAGATGCCGCTTCAAGCGCTGCAGACCAGCTTGGCATTACGGTTGCTGACATCATTGATATTCAACCAGAGCAGCCAACCTATCGTTCAGAAGTGACCAAAATAGAAAGTGCTGCTCCAGATGCGGTTATTATGTTCTCACCGCCAGAAGAAGGTGGTACATTGGTTAAAAATGCGGCCGAATCTGGTTTATCCTTAATGATTATTGGCACAAATGAATGGCAAGAGCAAGAGTTTATTAAAACGGCAACAATGGATGCCGTTAATCAGCATGAACTGGTTGGTATTGTGAGCTTTGCACATGCTGATAGTCCAGCTTGGGATTTTTATGAACCATTGTGGTCCAACTCAGGCAATGCTGAACTTGGTGGCGCCGACAACTCGTACACCATGCAATATTATGACCTCTTGGTTGTAACGGCACTAGCCATTGAAGCAGCTGGTTCAACTCACGCCAGTGATTGGGCGGCAGCTGTCCCGAGTATTACAAGTGAACCAGGCACCGTTGTTTATACGTATCAAGACGGTATTACTGCGTTACGTGCTGGGGAAGAAATTAATTACAGTGGTGTGACAGGTGAAGTATCTTATACTGACACAGGGGTTGTGTCTGGCCTCTTCGGTATCATACAATGGGTTAGCGAGGATGACTTTGAACTCGTCAGCACGCTAGATGATGCAACCATTCTTGCTTTGGACAGCGGTACATATCAAGAATAATCGTTAGGCACAGTCAGGTAACTTTACAGATTTGACAAGAGGTGCGTTGGTGATGCCGATCATCAACGCACCTTGTTTCCAAACATAGCGTTGATTGCAACTTAACGGTCCAAGCAAATGATGCTCGGAGAATAAACATCTATGTCGATTCTATCAGACGCTTTAATTATTGGGTTGATCGACGCCGCCCCTCTTGTGCTGGCGGCGATGGGGTTCACCCTTATTTATTATCTAAACGGTTTTATCAATGTTGCTTACGCCGAAAATATTACTTTAGGTGCTTATTTTGCTGTTATCTTCAACAGCTGGCTTGGCTTAAACTTTTTTATTGCCATTATTCCAGCCGCATTACTTACCGGATTGCTTAGCCTGCTTACCTATCAGATTGTTTTTCGACCAGCCTTTAATCGTGGCGTTAGCGGGGCTGAAGCCATTATTTTATCTATAGGACTTTCCTTCTTTTTAAGATATGCGGCTATTCTTATCTTTAGCAATGATCCTCTTGTGATGGATGTCGGGTTTACCTCATATCTGAGGATATTTGGACAAGGGATTACAAGTACTCAAATCGTGGCTCTATCGCTTGTTGTTGTTTTTTCTGGCTCTCTCTACTACCTGATTTACCGAACTGGCTACGGTGAAAAAATTAGAGGCTTGGCCAACAACAGTGAACTGGCGATGGTTAGTGGCATTAACCCCAACCAGGTCTCGGTGCAGGTTTGGTTTTTAGCAGGCATTGCGGGTGGGTTAGCAGGCATGTTTTTTGGCGTGTTTTCGTTAGTGACGCCTCGTGTTGGCTGGAATCAGATTTTAATTGTGACCATGATTAGCATCGTTGGTGGGGTGGGCAGTGTACGTGGCGCTCTGCTCACGGGGATTGGGGCTGGCATTTTGACGGCCGCAGTAACGTTACTAACCAAACCGCTTTATGCTCAAGTTATTTTGCTTCTTTTCTTTATTATTGTGCTTCGATTTAAAAAGGGCAGGAGCTAGGCTATGGCTTATTTTATTTTTGTTTTTTCTGGCATCATTATTTACATTGCCTTAGCTAATTTACTCCATTTGCAATTTGGGTTGACCGGTATTGTGAATTTTGGGGTAGTCGGTTTTTGGGGACTGGGGATGTATGGCACGACGGTTTTAATTGTTCAGTATGATTTACCGTTTCTGGTAGCTGTCGTGTTGGCATCGCTATTAACGGCCGTCTTATCCCTCATCCTCGGCTGGCTGGTCCTCGATTTAGATAGTCAATCCATCATCGTGGCCACATTAGCCTTTTCAACCATCATTTTTTACTTAGTTACCACCGAAAAATGGCTCACAAAAGGGGTCGTGGGCATTGGAACGGTCTCTTTTCCATTTGATGTGGGTCGCCGCACTGATCTTGTTTATCTCGCATTTTTGATGATATTTACGGCCGTATCCATGTGGTATTCATGGAAATTAAAGCAGGCTCCATACGGCCGTTTGCTGCTAGCCATTCAGGATAACGAGCCTCTGGCTAGGGGATTAGGCAAAGCCACCTCCCGAGAAAAACTCATCTTTTTCACCGCCACATCTGGCATGATGGGGCTCATGGGAGCACTCCACGCACCAGTAAACCAATTCCTCACGCCAACACTAATCGGGCCGGGCGTGACCTTTACCGTTTGGATTGCCCTAATCCTCGGTGGTAAAAAGCATGTTTTAGGTGGATTAATTGGTGTCTTTGTGACAGTCGGACTGTTTGATTTGCTCATTGAAACCTACGTGCCTTTGCCAACTAATTTCACGATTCTTGTTCCAAATATCAAGCTCATGCTGTATGGCTTAATGTTGATTCTAATTTTAATGTTTAGACCTTTAGGCATATTGGGAGATAGATAAAATGGCCACTACAAAAATCGTCCTAAAAAATATTCGTAAAAGCTTTGGTGGCCGGACAGTCGTTGATATCGATAATTTAACATTAGGTGCACATCCCATCGAGGGTCTTATTGGGCCAAACGGTGCCGGTAAAACAACACTCATGAGCCTTATTACGCGGAAGCTATCTGCTGATCAAGGGCAGATTCTTTATCTTCCTGCCAATGGGGCGAAGGTAGATATTACGCACAACAGTCTCGATGAGGTGGCCCGCATGGGACTTGTGAGAACAAACCAGATCATTCAAGATTTTGAAAGCCTAACTATTCGAGATTCATTACTGCTTTCACTTTCTACACCCCATTTCGATAAATTTTATCGAATTTTTGGTACCCAAAAGCTGGCTCAAAGCGTTAATGACGAGATTGATTTCTATCTTGATTACTTTCCTTTTGAAAACCCAAATGGACATGCGCTGTCAGCTGGAGAAAAAAAGCTGCTTGATATCATCCGTTGTCTCATGCTCAAGCCAAAATTCTTGTTAATGGACGAACCCACGGCGGGATTGCCATATGACCTAACCCAAAGCGTGATGGCTCTCATGCAGAAAAAAGCGGTAGAAGATGGTTTGACCATTCTCATCGTTGAACATGATCTTGACCTAATTTGGGAAGTATGCGATTTTGTCCACTTTTTAGCTGAAGGGCAGTTAATGACACAGGGTACCCCCGAAGAGATTAGAAAAAATCAAATGGTTGCTGAAAAGTATATGGGGGTTAGTCATGTTTGAAGCTGTTGATATTCGAAGCGGCTATGGGGAAGTGGTCGTTCTTCAAGGGTTAGACTTTAAAGTTGAACACGAGATTTTTGCTATATTAGGCTCTAATGGGGCGGGTAAAAGTACTCTACTCAAAACGATGGCGAAGCTGTTGCCGCTGATGTCAGGAAC
Source organism: Chloroflexota bacterium (assembly GCA_039029915.1). Classification (GTDB taxonomy): domain Bacteria; phylum Chloroflexota; class Anaerolineae; order Promineifilales; family Promineifilaceae; genus QQUD01. The sequence continues at coordinate 1,338 of JBCCFD010000475.1, read as the reverse complement.
ACTCCATTTTGAAAAAGAAGAAATCACGCACTTATCAGCGTATGAACTCGCCACAAAAAGGTTAGCTTTTGTGCCGCAAGAGCACAACGTTTTTCCTGACTTAACCGTAGCAGAAAACTTGTCTCTGGGAAGCTTAATTGGTACTCGCTCCAAAGAAGAGCGTTTAGAAGAGGTGTATGAACTGTTTCCTGTGATTCCAGACCGGATTCAGCAGAAAGCAGGCACTTTAAGCGGTGGTGAAACCCAAATGGTTGCTATTGGCCGAGCACTAATGCAAGAGCCAAGATTGCTGCTTCTCGATGAACCAACAGCCGGTTTGGCACCGCTATACGTTGATAATTTAATGGCCAAAATTAAAGAAATACATGAAGTCAAAGGCGTTTCTGTCATCTTAGCTGAACAAAATGCTACGAAAGCATTATCTATTTCAGATCGAGCAATGATTTTGAGTTTGGGGGAAATTCATTTGCTTGATGACAGTCCAAAAATTGATATGAACGCGCTAAAAGAAGGATATCAAATTTAAAGTAAACACAGTTGCTGAGTGTGCTAAATGGAAAATAACGAAAAGCGGGATGACTGGCTGATTTCTACTTTCGGGAATGAACGCGGGTATGATAAAATGGATAGCATGAATCATACGCAAGAGGAGCTGCAAACGCTTCTCAGTCAGCTAAATGGCTATGGTCCCCCTGACTTTAGTGAACTCTCAATTCACGAGATAAATAAATTACAACTCTATCGGATCATTTCTAATCAAATTCCTCAGCGGGTGTTTTGGAAGGATTTGGAACTGAGATACGTGTGGGCAAATCGCCGTTTTGTCAATGATTGTGGCGTTGAGAGTCCTGAAGATCTGGTTGGCAAAACAGATTTTGACATGCCCTGGACCAGAGAGCAGTCTGAGTTTTATCGAGCTGACGATCAGCATGTAATTGATACTGGACAGCCCAAAATAAATATCATTGAGCCACAAACTCGCCAAGATGGGAGCCAAGCTTGGCTCCATACAAACAAGGTGCCTCTTCTCAACGCAGAGGGCCAAGTGATTGGGATGATCGGCACCTACGAAGATATTACGGAACGAGCTGAAGCTGAAATTGTGCTCCGTCGCTATCAGCAGATGTTAGAATCGATTTTTAATCACATCCCAGCGGCCGTTTTTTGGAAGGACAGAGAGTCTAGATATTTAGGCTGTAATGTTAACTTTGCAAAGGATGCCGGGCTGAGTTCTCCCGCAGATATTGTTGGGAAATCAGATGATGATCTACCTTGGACCACAGAGCAGACTAAGATGTTTCAAGCCGATGACCGTACAGTTGTTGAATCTGATCAGCC
>JBCCFD010000474.1:0-6103 GCA_039029915.1 Chloroflexota bacterium | reverse complement strand
TCAATTTTATGATACAATAAATTATTATTATTTTTGATCAAAAGCTAAGACGAACAATTTTTCAGAATATTGGAAAAAGATTGAGTAATAACATAGCGGATGATTTTCGCTTTCCCTAAACTAAAAAATATTTGTAAATCTGTGGAGTCTGTGGACAAATTCCATGCACAAAAAACGCGAATGTCAATGAAAAATCAAGCGGAACAAATTCGTTGGGATGATGGTATCCAATCGGTAAATGAAAAACGACAAATTAAGCGCATGGCAATCTTGCGAGTGGGGGCGAAGGCGTTCAATCAAAATGGCTTTAGCCAAACGTCATTGAACAGTATTGCCACTCAGCTTAATGTTACAAAACCAAGCCTATATTACTACGTCAAAAATAAAGATGACATTTTGATTGGCATTTTGGAGATTGCGGCTAAGCAGCTTCGGGAACTTATTGAAAACACGGCCGTTTCTGCTGAACAAGGGCTGCCAGCTCTTCGCACTTTTTTTGAAGCATACGGCCGTATTGTCACCGACGACTTTGGGGCTTGCCTCATTCTGATGCGAATCAACGCCCCCGAGGATAAATTTAGACGGCTCTATCACGGCTTATCGAGCGAGGTATTAACGGCCGTTACAGCCATTATCTCTAGGGGCATTGTCGACGGTACAATAGCCGAGTGCGATGCAAAATACATGGCTAGTGCGATGCTAGGCACTATGAATGAGACTGTGTATTGGTATCTTATTGAAGGCCGAGAATCTCCCCAAGATACAGCCGTTCGCTTTTTTGAACTGTTTGAACAAGGCTTGCTCCCCCGAAATTAAGCATGGTATTTAATTAATGCTTCCTTACTTTGCGGTTCTTCGGCAAGTTGTGCCTGTTTATTGAATCATGACGGCACAGCTTCAGCTTCAAATTTTTCCACAAGCAGCTCTGGGTGGAACCCCGGCAGAGCCACGCGAAAGGCAATGAACGGAAATAGCGGATTTGGCAGCCAATAAAACCATGCCAAATTCCGAACATTCGAATCTTCTAATTCTAAATTCATCCACACATACAGGAATTTATAGGCACAAATCCCCGGAAAAAAGTTCACCTTGAAATTGTTGGTTCTGAGGTGCTTTTTTTGTATATAAAAATTGCCCTCAAACGGGGTGATTCCCCAACCCAACGGGCCTTCTGCTAGAAGCGTGTTGCTTGGTAAATGAGTGATACGAACCATTTTCTTCATTACGATAGCTTAACACAATTCGAATTTAGAGGTGTGTATGTGGACTTACCCTCTTATTAAAACTCTAGCCACATATCACTTTTGAATAGCGCGGTGATAAATCATCCCGCAAAAAGTAAATGCGCCCTCTCGGCTTCAAAAAGCCCAAAGGGCGCCCAAAGAGTAGCCCAGTGATTTATCACTGGGCGGAGCAAACCAAAGTGATATTTAGCTAGATTAAAACTTAAACTCTGATCGTTCCTCGACACGATCAGTTGGTGGTGGTGGCTGGGGTGAAAGGTCTGAAATTTCTTGATAAAGTTCAGGTGTCATATCAATGTCAAGTGCGCCAAGTGATCCTTTGAGCTGCTCAACATTCCGCGCACCAAGAATGGGTGCCGTCACGGCTTGGTGAGCTTTGACCCACGCCACAGCGAGAGAGGCCGGATCAAAACCGCGTTCTTTAGCAAAATCGGTAAATCGTTCGGCGATGTCGTAATTTTCCTCGGCGCCGTAGCGAGTCATATACATCTTGTTTTCAAGGAGCCTGCCTGTGCCTGGTCGGCGTGAACGGCCGTATTTTCCCGCCAACAAACCCCCACCAAGCGGATTGTACGGAATGACAGCCAATCCCTCAGATTCAGCCATAGGCAGTAGCTCTACTTCAGCTTGTCGCTTGGCCAGATTGTACATGGGCTGAATAGCTGCAAACTTCGCCCAGCTATTCCTTTCAGAAATCCCCAGCGCCTTCATAATTTGCCACGCTGCAAAATTACTGACCGCTGGATGCAAAATTTTGCCCTGGCTTACTAAATCGTCAAGCGTTCGTAAAGTCACTTCAAGCGGTGTGTTTGGGTCAAAATTGTGAATAAAATATAGGTCGATATAGTCGGTGTTGAGTCGTTTTAGACTCCCTTCAATGGAATGTTTGATATTGAGCCGAGAACCGCCACGGCCGTTTATGTCCTGACGCTGTGGGAAGTAAAACTTACTAGTCAAAATAATCTCATCTCGATGCCCTGACATCAGCTTGCCTAAGATTGTTTCGGACTTGCCCCCTTCATACACATTGGCGCAGTCAAAAAAGTTAATCCCCGCATCGCGGCACGTTTCGTACAATTGAGCGGACGCTGCCTCATCGGCTGATCCGCCAAACAGCATCGTACCAAAACAAAATTCTGAGACTTTAATGCCGGTCGAACCAAGTAGTTTGTAGTTCATGAGTTACTCCATTATTTGTGTCGGGGTTCAGGATTCAAAGTTGCAGAGTGGCAAAGTTGCTAGCTGCAGGTGTTTTCTCACCTTATCACTCACACATGCTATCACTCAAATACGTTCTTCTCTTTTCTCCAGCGCATACCCTACAGCAATTCCTGAGAGGGCCGCAATCATTAGCCCTATTTTGAAGGGGAGGTTAAAGGTAAGGACGCCGATTATGCCTGAGGTTAAGGCAGCCGACAAAAACGGCCGTGTGGTTAATGAAGGCACCACAATGCCGATGAAAGTGAGGGCTAAAGTAAAATCGAGTGACCAACTGGATGGTATTTCTGCACCAAGAAAGATGCCAATTGCGGTGCACGTCTGCCAGACGGTCCACAACGTTAGCCCCGCTCCAAGAAAGTAAAAATGCTTGTTTTCAATTGGAATCGATTTGTCAGCGTAGTGAACGGCCGTTGTTGCAAACGCTTCATCTGTAAGTAAATACGCCAACCCCCAACGCCAGGCTCGCGGTAGATGCTGCAAATCCGACCCCAGTGTGGAGCTGTACAGGACGTGGCGAACATTGACAATAAACGTGGTAAACCAAATCACGACGGTCGGGGTGCCTGCACCAACTAATTGAGCCCCAATAAACTGAGCCGATCCAGCAAAAACAATAGAGGACATCGCCATCGTTTGCAGACTATTCATGCCTGAAGCGATGCCAAGGACGCCGAAAATTAGACCAAAAGGAATCACGCCAGAGGTGATGGGAATTTGCCCCTTCACCCCAAGCCAAAAGGAGTGTTGCTTTGTATAAGATGAGTTAGATTTTATGATCATATGAGTTATCAAACGATTGGTAACCAACTGCTAGATTGACTACCTGAACGGATTAGCTGAGCGAGCTGTTTAATGGTGGCTTGAATACCAATTGAAGTGAGACCACCAAAACAGAGTCGGAAATGCTCTTCTTGAGGCCGATTAATGTCATACGCTTCACCGGGAGTAAAGGCAAACCCCCTTTGGAGGGCTAAGCGATATAGTTCCCCCGGCGCAAATTGGCGCGGCATTGACACCCAATTACAAAAGCCCCCTTTGGGAATGGTCCAGCGCACCGAGGGGGGCATCTCAGCTTGTAGAGCCTGTAGCAAAGTGTCACGTCGTTCTTTGTAAATGGGCCTTATTTTTCTAATGTGGGGTTTGAAGCCATTTTCGCGTAAAAATTCGGCCAACGCCCGCTGTAAAAATGGCGGGCCACACAGATCGAAGGCTCGCCGCAAAGCTAAAAGGTCTGCTTTCAAAGTTGGCACCATCACAATAAAGCCAACTCGGATGCCGGGCATGAGCATTTTTGAGAAGCCGTTGAGGTAGATGACGCGACTTTGGGTATCAAACTGTTTGATACTTGGCAGCGGCTCTTCGTCATAGGCCAGACGGCCGTAAATGTCATCCTCCACTATCATCACTTCATACCGGTTTGCCAGCTCTAAAATCGCTTTCCTTTTTTCAAGCGAAAAGCTAATACCAGTTGGGTTGTGGAAGTTCGGTATAGTGTAATAAATTTTTGGCTTTTCTTGCTTAAAGATCGTTTCTAGGTGGTCAAGGTTCGGGCCGTCGTGTCCAATTTGAATTTTGATGGGGTTCAAGCCTTGGGCTTTAATAATGCTTAAAACACCAATATAGCTCGGCTCATCGATGACGATTTTTTCTCCCGATTTGGCTAATACCTGAATGACAAGAGCGATTCCCTGCATCACACCAGAGGTAATCAGTAGATCGTCTGGGGAAACGGCCGTTAATCCCCAATCTTCTAATAAGCGAACAATCTCAAATCGAAGCTGTATATCCCCTTGAACGGAGCCATAGCCAAAGAGGTCTTTGTCTAAAAAGCGTATTTTTTCCATTGAGCGCCAAAATGGTTCGACAGGAAACAGCGTTGTATCGGGGCGCGCCATTGCCATGGAGCGTACGCCCACGACCTGATTGATCTGCATCATATCGTTGATGGCGTTGTCTGGGGTGAGATATTGCCCAACGGTTGGCTCAAGGCGGTATGGCTGTACGGATGGGCTAACAAAGGTGCCTCGACCTACTGTTGCTTCTACCCAACCGTCAGCCCGCAGTTCACTGTACGCATTTTGCACGGTCAGGCGAGTGACGCCCAGCATCTTGGCAAGGGCGCGTACGGTGGGTAGCTGGGTGTTTGCCGGTAAACGGCCGTTGCTAATTTCCGTTTTGACGTGTTCTGAAATCTGACGATAAAGTGCTAAATTACTGCCTCGGTTTATTTGTAAACTAATCATTCATTAAATCCAAACGTCTTTTGGGGCTGTCTTTTCATTGGCTTCAGCATTGCCTGTATTTACGACCCCTTTGGTCTCAATTAGCAGCAGCTGGGCTTCTTGATCTGCATATGGCTTGTGCTCCACCCCTTTGGGTACCACATACAGCTCACCTTTTTTGATGCTAACTGCGCCGTCTCGAAAATCAATGCGGACCTCCCCCTCAATTACCATAAAGGTTTCATCGGTTTCGGGATGACTGTGCCAAACAAAGTCCCCTTTTAGTTTGACAACCTTAAACTGATAGTCGTTCATTTCGGCGATGATTTTGGGCGACCAGTGTTCCTCAAAAAGACTCAGTTTTCGAGCAAGATTGATGGATTGATAACTCATACCGTGATTTCTCCTTCGGTGATCATGACGCACTCGCCTGCGATATACACGGCCGTTACGTTGCCATCTTTCTTTACCGTTCGTGCATCTAGCGTGCTGGGGCGCCCCATTTCAAACCCTTGGGCAATTTTCCAAGCAAACTCCCCGTCTGCTTCAGGCTGGTAGTGCGTCAGCATCGCTGCTAAGGCGCAGTTGGCACTGCCGGTGGCCGGGTCTTCAACTAACCCCCGGCTGAGGGAAAACATGCGGGTGCGGATGTCAAAGGCATTATCAGTGAAGGTGTATAAATGAAAAGCAAGACGCGGGGATTTCTCTTTAAGTTCATCCAACGTCTGCGTATTGATTTGAACCTTTTCTAATGCAGCTTGGTTTTCTAGTTCAACCATGACAAAGGGTAAGCCAACGGATGCCTCCTGTGGCTGATGGGTCTTCGTGATAACGGCCGTTTCTGGGAGCGATAGCAGTTTAGCAATTAATTCCGTTGGCACGCTCTGCCCAATAGCAAGCGTTTGGGGTGCTCTAAGCTCACACCAAATAGGATTTTTTCCTGATTGCCGAATCGTGATTGGAACTAGCCCAGCTTTTTCGTCAAATACAATATTAGTTTGCTCACCAATTAGACCAAATTCACCAATGCTGGCTAAGGTGAAGGCGGTTCCAATGTTAGGATGACCCGCAAATGGGAGTTCTGTTGAGGGAGTAAAGATTCTTACTTGCCGTGTGTGTGTTTCTGAGGGGAATACAAAAGTGCTTTCCGAAAAGTTGAACTCACGCGCAATAAGCTGCATTTCAGCAGTTGTTAATCCCGTGGCATCCGGCAGCACTGCTAACGGATTTCCACCAAAACGAGTGTCTGTAAAAACATCACATGTGTAAAATTTATAAGTAGTCATAAGTTTAAAAAGCGGTAAAGTTGTAAGGTTTACCTTGCAGCTTTGATTAGTAACTGATGTTATGCGGAAAAAACCTCTGAGGTTTCTAAACAGACTGGCAATCACTGGCGTTTCTTGAAAAACCTCAGAG
>JBCCFD010000473.1:0-6120 GCA_039029915.1 Chloroflexota bacterium | reverse complement strand
TCGTAGTTAGAAACGGCCGTTGCCACCAAACCTAACTTCAACATTTCCAAATCTTCATTCCGAGCCGCAATCGTCGCCGCGCGATGCCCAAAAATACCAAAAAGCGAGCGGGCTTCCTTTGGCATACCAGCTTGGAATGCCTGCTGATGCGCTTCCGTCTCACTCAAAAAGCGGCGCATCGTTTCCGCAATGTCGCTGTCTAAATCAGACGGTATATCCTGACTAAAGTAATCAAGCACTTTGTGTTGTTTGTAGGTAACGGCCGTATGTTCCACAAAAGCCGCAAATTCACTGCCATTTTTACTCATTCCATGTCCTCATCAGACATCGAAAGTCTTCAAGACTTACGATGTCACCTTTAGTGACCTTCCAGTCATCTCATCCGGCTGCTTAATCCCCAGCAGGTCCAACACCGTTGGGGCTACATCAGCTAGGATACCGCGAGGACGAAGGTTTACATACCCATCGTGCCCCACCATGATAAACGGCACCGGTTGCGTCGTATGGTAAGTATGCGGGTTGCCCGTTTCATGGTCGATCATACGGTCACAGTTACCGTGATCTGCCGTAATTAAAGCAACGCCCCCTTTGGCAAGCACCGCCTCGATAATCAGGTTGGCACAGTCATCGACTGCTTCAACCGCTTTAATTGCCGCCTCAAGCACGCCCGTGTGCCCCACCATGTCAGGATTGGCAAAATTCACCAAAATAAAAGCATCATCGTGCGATTGAATACGCTCAACAACGCCAGCGGCTAGTTCAGGCGCACTCATTTCTGGCTTGAGGTCATAAGTGGCTACCTTTGGAGATTGCGCCAAAAAACGTTCTTCATTGGCATACGGGTCTTCCGCACCCCCATTGAAAAAGTAGGTGACATGAGCATACTTCTCAGTTTCGGCAGCGTGAAACTGACTTAAACCGGCTTCACTTACCACCTCAGCCAATACTTTTTTGATCTCTTGATCAGGAAATACGACGGTCACTGGATAGCTTGGATCGTATTCGGTCATCGTGAGGATATTGAGGTTAGGCATAAACGGCCGTTCAAAGCCATCAAACTGGTCATCCGTCAATATTGTCAACAGTTGCCGCATTCGGTCAGCCCGAAAGTTATAGAAAACCAAGCAATCACCATCGGAAATAGTGCAATCAGCATCGGTGTCAACGGCCGTGGCCAGCACAAACTCATCCGTCACCCCATCTGCATACGACTGTTCAAGAGCAGCTGAGGCAGAAACGGCCGTTCGCCCCGCCACACCCACATGGTTGACAATGACATCATATCCTTGTTGCGTCCTTGGCCAGCGTTTATCACGATCCATCGTGTAATATCGGCCGCTTACCGATGCCACAATACCGGGTTTTTCCTCTAAATACGCCTCCAGCTTTTGCACAAACCCCATCGCGGATTGGGGCGGCGTATCGCGACCGTCCGTGATGAGGTGCAAAATCGGTTCAACACCTTCATTCTCCGCCATTTTAAGCAGCGCATAAAGATGATCTTGATGGCTGTGTACCCCACCATCTCCTAACAAACCAATTAAATGGAGCTTTTTACCATCAGCTTTTGCATTTTGCATAGCGCTCTTCAAAGCGTTCAGCTCATAGAAAGAGTGATCTCTAATTGCTAAATTAATTCGGGTCAGGTCTTGATAAACCACTCGACCAGCGCCTAAATTAAGATGTCCCACCTCAGAATTACCCATCTGACCATCTGGCAAACCAACCGCTTCCCCTGACGCATCCAAAATCGACCGCTCATTTTCGGCCGTCCAGCGATCGTAATTGGGGGTATTTCCTAATAAAACAGCGTTTCCATCTTTTTTGCCACGCAATCCCCAACCATCCAAAATAATCAGGGCAACCGGTTTTTGGCTCATTTTACTCTCCAGAGTGTCATTCTTTGTGCGCTTTGTGTCTTTGTATTTCGACTTTCAACACAAAGGCTCAAAGGGGCTAAGATCTAAAAGAAAGGTAAAGTGGGAATTGGCGTATTCTACCAAAAAAGCCCCGCAAAAACTTGCAGGGCTTTTTTATGATAATCACGTCTACCTATCGATAAACCTAATCAAATATGACAAGTATCACCAATAGTAAAGAATTAAACGGTCTTCAAATATTCGCGAATCTCTAGGGCGGCAGTTGCCCCTTCACCTGCGGCGCTAACAACTTGCTTCGTACTCTTGTCGCGCACATCACCAGCCGCAAAAATACCGGGCACGCTTGTTTCAAGCATAAATGGTGAACGGCCGTTAAACGGTTCAGGCGGTGGCCCATCATGCACCAAATCATGTCCTGTCACCACAAACCCCCACTGATTAAGAGCAACGGCCGTATCCTTCAGGAAACCGCTGTTTGGGTCTAACCCAATAAAAATAAACGTGCCGTCTATCTCCATGACCTGCTCATCACCCGTCTTGTTATTTTGCAGCTGTAGCCGCTTAAGCTGAGATGCTTCACCCTCAAACGCTTTGACCTCAGTGTTCCAAAGCACTTCCATCTTGGGATGATTGAGGACTTGATCTTGGCTAATTTGACTTGCCTTAAGCACATCACTGCGCACTAGTAATGTAACTTTATCCGCAAACTTGGTCAGCAGCAGCCCTTCTTCGGTTGCGCTATTACCGCCGCCAACGACGGCGACGTGTTTTTCTTTATAAAAAGGGCCATCACAGGTTGCACAAAAGTGAACCCCTGCGCCTAAATAATCGGTCTCACCCGGCACGCCCAAGCGACGATATTTGCTCCCAGTCGTTACCAAAACGGCTGAAGCAGAGTATTCACTGCCATCAGATGTTTTTACAAAGTGATAGTTATCTTGATGACGAATATGAGCTACTTCCTGAGCCTGCAACAGCTCAACGCCAAATTCCTCGGCCTGCTGCCGCAATCGGTTGGCAAACTCAATCCCTTCAATACTGCCCGGGAAGCCAGGCATGTTTTCAAGCTTTTCCGTGCCTGCGGCTTGCCCACCCAGCGCGGCCTTTTCGATCACAAGCGTGTCGATCGCTTCACGCGCCATGTACAAAGCGGCCGTTAAGCCAGCTGGCCCTCCACCGACAACTATCACATCGTAAAAGTGACGGCTGGCGGTCGTCTTCAAACCCAGCTTCTGGGCTAAATCTGCATTTGAAGGTTCAGTTAAAGAACTCCCATCTTCAAAAATAATGGTTGGGATAATCCGCTTGCCGTCATTTTTTTCAATGACAAACTGCTCAGCTTCAGGATCTTCTTCGATATTTATCCAGTTATAGGGAATCTGATGTTCGCCTAAAAATTGCTTGCTTCGTCGACAATCAGGACACCAATATGCCCCGTAAACAGTTATGGTTGGTTCACTCATTTATTTTTACACCTTTTGTTGATACACTGTTCTTCAAACACCACCATCTCATAGACAACCAGTTTAGGCAAAATCTTTCGGAGGACAACAAAATGAACTCAACAAATCAGCAATCAGTTGAATGGAGAATTCAGATTTTAGGATCGCCTGAAAACCAAGAAATGAAACTGGTTGAATATTCAATGAATAGTGGGAATAAAGGAAAAGCTAAAAACTATTTACAAGAAGCGGAAACCACCCTGAATTCTTTTGATGAAGGCAATCCTGCGCATCTTGGCATTCAATTTTATGAAGGTCAGATCGTGAAGTATCGAAATTGGTTAGAATAGATCAGGATTCTAACGGGATTGACTGTTTTCATGTATGATTGGCTTGAGGAAGAAAAGAAGAGGAGAGAGTAATTACCAATCATGCCAAGCATCCGAGCAAGAGTTTTTAATCTGTTTTTGAAATCGTTAAAAGCAAAAAAGATGTTTTCGGACATCCATGCGAATGAAAACAATCTAGATGAATGTACGACCGTTATTCACAAAAGCCGTTCCCAGAGCAATCAACATGCCCCCAGCAGTAAAATGCAAAAGAAATATCGGTGTGATACAGTAAACATAGGTGGATTTACCCTGCATCGCATCAAAAAAGAGCGTTCACAAAAAGCATTTCTCTATTTCCACGGCGGCGCCTATGTGGTTGGGCCATCTTCATTACATTGGCCAATGATCGACCAAATTGTGAATCAATCAGGCTATGAAGTTGCTCTTTTCGATTATCCAAAAGCACCCGAATTTACGGCCGAAGAAGCGATCAAACAGTCTACAGCCTGCTACGAGCATCTGCTAGCAGAATATGAACCAGAAGATATTTTTCTGATGGGGGATTCTGCAGGGGCGGGGCTAGCGGCAGGCTTATTGATACATTTGCGAGAAGAGGAAAAGCCACAGCCAGCTCAACTCATTTTACTCTACCCTTGGTTAGATGTGACCATGCCTCATTCTGAATCCGTTATACTTGAACCGAAAGACTTGCTTCTGACGGTTGAAGGGCTACGCACCTGCGGCAGGTTGTACGCAGGTGAAAAAAGCGTCACCGATCCGCTTATCTCACCTATTTATGGCTCATGGGAAGGGCTGCCCCCTGTGCAAATCTTCACGGGCACAGAGGACATTCTGCATCCTCAAGCGAAGGCGCTTAAATCTCAATTAACAGAGGCAAAGCATCCATTTAACTACTATCAATATGAAAAAATGCAGCACGCGTGGATGATATTACCCATTCCAGAGGCTAAAAAAGCGATTAATGAGCTTGTAGCGGCTGTCTGCTAATGAATTTAGGCTGAGGTATTGTGCGGCTGATACGGCCGTTTGCTTTCAAACGCCTCTTGCAATTTTTGCTTAGACACAGGTAGCATTATCTCTAAATCACTGCCATTGGCATCCTGAATCCAGCACATTTCGGTGCCATAGTTCACATACGGCTTGACAAACGCTGTTGAGCCACGCGCCAGAGCAAACTGATACGCTGTCTGCACATCAGCCACAACATACCCTATGTGATCCAGCCCTGTCCCAAACCGCTTTGAGAAATCAAATTCACGTGGCTCTTTATAAGGAGGGCCAATCACTTCAATCATCGCTTGGCGAGAATCTGCATCAAAAAAAGAATCCGCTAAATAAATAAACGCTCCACCCTCATCATAGATATATTCAAATACCGACTGAAGTCCAAATGTATCTGCATAAAACTGTTTGGTTCTTCGCCAATCGTCACTAAAGATATCAAAATGATGAAGCAAAAAATCAACGGCTTCGGTTTTTTGGGGTTTCGCCAGCGGCTCCTTCTCTTCCAGAACCTCAATGAGGAGGCCATTATCATCAAAAACCCCAAAATGACGCACAAATAGAAAATCATCCGGTTCCCAGGCTACCTTAAGCCCTTTTGCCTGCAGCTCAGCAAAAGCCGCGTCTGCATCTTCGACTTGAAATGCCAGATGGTGAAACCCCGCCCCGCGTTCATCAAAATAAGCTTGTTCCCTATCACTAAACGGCCGTCCCACCAATTCTAAATATAGCTCACTGCCGCTCCCCAAAAACGTTAAATCAAATTCGCCGCGATTATAAAAACGGGCGCAAAGCTCATGGTTGAGAATATCAATGTAAAAATTGGAAACGGCCGTTGTGTCGTTGCACAAAATGCCGATATGGTGAAGCTTATATTTTATCATCTGCAATTTTCCGTTGGCATCACACAGCAAGTAAGCAATCCAACCGAATAGTCCCATACCATTTTTGTTTCTGCAAACACCCTTGCTAATGTCAGCCGTTTATTGTCTTTGAGGCGACGGGCATGGGAACAGTACAGTGAATGGAAATAGAGAGAGCTAGAGGGCATCATTTGCCAACGTCTCAAGCTGAAGGACGAACCAGCTGGCAGGCTGACAAGCTATTGACACATAAGAAAACAAAAAGCCTTGCGGCTGCAGCTAAATACGAAACTATTTCCTCCGCTCGGGTGCATTCCATAGCGTCAGCATTATATTTTGTGTCACGTGACAGCAAGTGATAAAAAAACTGTTCTAAGAAAAACTGAGTGTGATTTTTTCCATGCATTGCGTGCTGTTGTAGGTCTCGTATGTCGAGCAAAAAAAATCACACTCGAAAAAAGATGTGAAAACTTCCCCGATCGGAGAAAACAGTCGTAGGGATTCATTTTCGCGAATGAGGCCTTTTCAAATTTTCCTTGAGACTTGCTTTTGCGGATTTAATTCCCGCGAAATTTTATCC
>JBCCFD010000472.1:0-6141 GCA_039029915.1 Chloroflexota bacterium | reverse complement strand
GTCGCCAACCCGCCAAATATCCGAATCGCCTTAGGCGCCGCCCGTTTAATCGCCTTGGCTGAACTAGACAGGATTTTGGCAAACTGTGCTGGCGGCACATAAACTGATGCCGCATTGTGATCTAAATCCCCTTCATTCCAAATCTCAAACGCCACCCGATCTTTATAAGACCGGTAGTGGGCCGCAATTTGACCCGCCATTTCAGCAAATTCAGCTGCGTATCCATCCCAATCATGGCTACCAGCCCAAGGGGCTTTCCCCCAAACCGTTTCCTGATTAAGAATGATCATCGACTTAACGCCCATCTTGGCATAGGTCGCAATAAGTCGATCATACTGCCTGAAGGCAATTTCTAAATTGCCCCGCTCCGATTCATTGACTCGAGCAGCAACCTTAAAAACAAAGCGAACCCAGTCTAACCCTTTAAACTCTTCGCTGTTCATGGGGTTGCTGTGGGGTGCATCGGGATTGATATTCATCCCAGTTTGGAGCCGATTAACGGCCGTTGTGCTTTCATCTCCATCTTCAATGTGCGGATCAGACGGTGCCACCTCTTCAGGGTCAGAGGTATCATCTTCTTTCGCTTCTACCACCTTGACCCTCATGTAGAAAATGTCACCAAAAAGCTGGCCTGCTTCATCCTTCATCTTCCAGTCACAATAATGCGTGCCTAACTCGGTTGGCACAGTTAGCTTCAACGAAATATCGGCCGTTTCACCCGGTAAAACAGTTGGCAACGCATGGCTAAGCTGGCTTGTCATGGCTACACCCTCGATAAAATTGAGCGAGTAGCCTGGCCCCCAAGTGCGCGTCCCACTGTTGCGCACGCGCCACGTCTTGACCACACTCGTCCCTGCAGGCAGTTCCATATCATCAGGAATCGTTAAATCAGCTACATAGGCACTATTGCTAACGCCAGCCTCATTTCGCTGCTCCGCAATAATGCGCACATACACAATATCCCCAAACAGATTCCCATTGGGGTCCTGGAAACGCCAATCGCTAAAGTGGATGCCCGGCTCATTGGGCACTGTGAAATTAATGGAGATTTCGACCACCTCACCCGGGCGCGCATTGGGAAGCGGCATGGTCGTCGTGTTGGTCATCGCTTTGCCGTCAATGTGAACAAATTGATATCCATCTCCCCAAGCCACATTCCCCGTATTGCGAACCTGCCACGTTTTTGTAAACCGATCGCCGGTCGGAATGCGGGTATCGTCTGGAATAGTAACGTCAGAAACAAAAACGCCATTGGGTGCCGGTACAGGTTCCGGTTCTGGTGGCGTTGGCACTGGTTCTGGTGGCGTTGGCACTGGTTCTGGCGGTGTTGGCTCTGGATCTGGCGGTGTTGGTTCTGGCTCTGGTGGCGTTGGTTCTGGCTCTGGTGGGGTCGGATCAGGCTGCTCACCGGGATTCGCACCGCTATCTTCACCGCCCTGGTCAACCCCCGGAATAGGGTTGATAGGCGGTGTGCCAATCACTGGCTCTAGCTCTTCATCAAATACGGAATCAATCGGGTGCTGCTTGCTTAGATCAACCGTCACCGCCAGATTATCGATATTATTTTGGGCGGGGCGAATAAGTTTTTGGGCTTTGTTGGCAATGCCACCAAAACTAGGGCCTAGGTACCAAATCGCAGCCCCTTTGATTTCAGGGTATTTGGCATACAGGTCGCCAATCTCTTTCATATCTTGGAGTGCTTTGCTTGGCTCCGGCACGTTGTTAAGCGTCCAGCCCCACTCGGTGATGTGAATGGTTGGTCGAGCAATGCCGTGGTTATCGCATACATCAAAAAGCATTTGAAAACGGCCGATTTTGTACGGATAGCCATCTTTGATATTGTCTACCACATAGCTGTACTCGTGAAGCGCCACTGCCGCTTGGTTTGGCCGTTCAGCACACAAGCGCAAATAATCTAGCATGCCGGGCTGCTCCCATCCTTCACGCTCAGGCTCACCGCTTGACCATGCAAACAGAGACACTTTATACCCTTCAGCATGGGCTAAATTGGCAATATGAACCCCAAAACGACCCAACCAATCGCATAAATCCTTGTCTACCTCATTAATTGGCTCGATCCACGTGCGCTCTTTATCAAATTCAGGGGGTAACGCTTTTTTGGTTTCGCGCCAATGTTTTACCGCCCCTCCTTCAGGATCATTGCGAAATTTCGGGTCCTTATAAGGTGGCACATCATAATCGTAACGGTGACTTTGACCAACTGTGCTCAATCGATAAACCAGCAAATGCTCCACGCCGCTCTTTTTTGCCAGCTCGCTGGCTTCAAAAACAGGGCCATAGCTATCCACAGATTTGATCATAAACGGGATACGGCGCGAATCATAAGCCCGCATCCAATCCCCAATGCCGGACGGATTACCACCGGGGCCGGTGTGAAACCCGATCTTACTAAACACCTTCGTCTTTTTCTTGGCTTCATTGCTTCCCGCTGCATTTTCTAAAACAGGTGCAGGAGAAAACGACTTTGCCCCATCATCAGATGGTTGTGGTGAACTAAGTTCAGGTGGTGCAGGTGGCGTTTCGTCTGGTTGAGTTGTGGTGGGTTGGGTTGGCGCGGTGGGTGTTTCTTGACCATTAAAAAAGGACAGAATAGCATTCAAAATCGAACGTAAAAAATTCATGATGAGTGTAGCCTGGATGTGATTCAAACGATCGAAAACGAAATGTCTGAATCACTGGGTAATTGACCTATTGATTAGAAACGGTATCCTATCTTAGTCAATTACAATAAACGCAAAAAGAAAGTGGTTTTTTATATCATAAACTCAAGACGAGGGTATAGGAGTTACAGGGCATTGTCAACAAGCCCATCGCAAAATTTTTCCCTTATCCTACTGAGTTAAAATCTTGAGTGATAGAAATTTGCAGGGAGGTAACAATGGCAAAAATTACAGTCACAGCAGATTGTGGCAACTCACCTAAAAATGAGTTTGTTAAAGCGTTTAATATCGCTTTTGCACAAGAGGATACCGCTAAAATTCTTGAAATGGTATCAGATGATGTGGTGTGGGAGGTTGTAGGGCACAGCACAATTTCGGGAAAAGAGACGTTCCAAAACGCGTTGGCAGGTATTCAAAGCGGTCAAGTCAAAGAGCTGATTTTGGATAAGGTGTTAACAGATGGCAGCCTTGGTGCCGCGAGCGGGCAAATCATTATGAATAATAATGTGGTTTATGCCTTCAGTGATGTCTATGAATTCGACTCCACAACAGGAATACACCTCAATCTAATTCGATCCTTTAATATTGAGGTAAAAAAATAGCACACTGTTTCAAAAAAATTTACCAATAAAAACAGGCTGGGTGCCATCAGGCATGTCAAAAACGTTTTCAAATACAATTTAAAGTAAAATCAAATCGATATTAAGTGTTCCGAAGTTTCTAGTTTGAAAACCTTGTTAAATGAAAACTTCGGAACCTCAAGGAAACAAAGATTGTAACCATCATTTTATTCTAAGCAGGAACTTCGTTTCACTTAGGCTTCATTGTCGGTATCTTTATTTTCGTTATTCCAAAATTTACGCCATTTTTCTTGATGCGGCTCGCTCATTCCAACCCTTTGACTATTTATGATCCGATTTGTCACAAAGATAGCCATTAACACTCCCAATATCCAGGCAACATTGGCCGCTGGAAAGCTCGGAACCAATGTGCCACCGACCATGGGGATCATCAACCAAGATGGAATAATTGTTAATATCGTGTGGATATGGTAACCAAAATACAAACCAAACATAGCACATACGAAAATCCGCAGTGATGAAAATTTTAATCGTCCATTTGTTGTAGAATGACGCTCAAAAACTAAGGCCAACCACCCAACAAGAGCGCCCATCGCTGCCCCCCTAAACTGTTCATAATTTCAAAGCTTGCATCCACACTAGTATCGAGCTCTAAGATATACCCAACAGAGATAAAAAAGACGCCTGCTGTCATTGTCATAACAATACCGAAAAAGTAGCCTAATGCAATTGAAATTAGATAGGATTGTACATTGTTCCAGCCCATAGATTGATCCTCATGTGAAAGATTAGCAATCTTATTAACGTAGGGAAGTTGAAATATTCGATAAGGCAACTAAAAATGATTAATGTTGGCGGTTTTAAAGGTCAACGACCGTTTCCCCACTACGTCATCATTCAACCAGATTAAAACGTTAAAGAGCCAATACAACTATTTGATTTTTAGATGCGACTGCCAAATCTTAATAATTTCAGCATGGTTTAAATTCTGGTCAAGCACAAAACCAGTGATTGTGCCGCAATCACGGCAAAATTGTTCGCTGTTGGTTTGATCGACAAACAACGGCCGTTTCCACCCCCGCTCCGTAATTGTTCCCTTTGGCGCCAGCACCAGCACCACATCATGCAGCAGCGACTTCATATTGTTGATATGCACTGAAATTGGATTTTCTGAAAATACCACATACCGATTCACCAGCACAAAGTTGGCCTCTTTTAAAGCGGATGACAAAGCAATCCACGCTTTGGGATTGAAATGGTGGAAGGTGAAAATTAAACGGCCGTTTTCCTCCTTCAAAACCCGATGACATTCCGAGAATATCCCCGTCATCAATTCACGATACCGACTCTCACGGTCCAGCTTATGCGGATCCACGGCCGATTCTCGGACGTCCACCTGCCAATCCGCCTCCTCAGGCAAGAGCTGGCGCAACCAAACCCTGAAAAAAGTGGATAGATCGCTGTACTGCACGCTGTCGTAATACGGTGGGTCCGTCACAATCGCATCCACAAGGTTGTCGCCAAGGGGCAGGTTGATGGAGGTGCCTTGGTGGAGCCAGAACGGTTGAGGGCTAGGGATTGGGGATTGGGGATTGGTTGACCATTTACCATTCACCGTTAACCATTCACCATTTTCTTCATCCTTTATCCCTTTGCCTTCTGCCTTAATTTCCACCCCCATGTCCCGTTCGCCATTAATGGTGATGAATTCAGCGGTGTTGCTATCAATGCGGCGTTCGCGGGGGGCGTTGGCCCACAAACGGCCGTTTTTGATTCGGGCCTGAAACAGCTTTTGGAGCGTACCAGACGCTTTACGGAAGTAGACGGGGTTATTCTCAACGGCCGTATACGGGAAAGCGTAGGCGTGGTGGGCAAACGCATGCCGAATCGCGCCAGAACGCCGCTTGCCTTTGCCTTTATAGCCACTCAAGAGCGAATTAAACTCCAGCGAAGTCGACACCAAAAGGCCTAAATTGAGCTGCTCTAATTCAGGGAGCGTTGGCAACAGCGTGAGGCTCTTTTGCAAATAAAGCAGCTGTCGGCTGGAAAAGAGATCGAGATAGTTAAACACCCCCCGCTGGTGAAGCTGGATCGATTTTCGCCCTTTCGCTACTTCAAAGTCAGCTCTAGAAAATGGAAGCCCTGATCGTAATTGGTTGGCTCGTTCAACAGTGGCCACATCCTGAGCATCAACCCCCTTAAAAAAGAGTTTGCCATTTTTGTGGCGGGCCGCAATAGCAACGGGGACGTATCGCTCGAAATAGGGCGTTTCCAGCAGTTCACGATAGGGGGCACGGCAGCGAGGGCACTCTTTTTCGCTTTTCTCGACGAGTAACGGCCGTTTATTATCCCCTCCCAGCCGTCTGTCTCCATCAATGACCTGCCAGCTTTCAGGATCAAGCGTAATAAGCGAGCCGTCTGCCTTTTGGCGTAAGGTGAGGCTATCCACCACAACCACCTCACGACAGTTACAAACCCGCCGCAGACCATAAAGCATGTACCAAAAAGGAACGGCCGTCTGATCATCGGGATCAATTGTTTGGAAAAGCGGGGCCAAATCAGCTTGCAGGCTGGCAAAGAATTGCTCAAACGCTGATTCAAGCTGCTCAAGGGATATCGAAGAGAGCGTAGCCCGCGCTTGCAAAACGGGGATGGGGTCTAAATCTGCACCGAGCACGGTTGCTCCCAACCGTATTGCCTCATGAAGCGTAGTCCCGCCCCCCATCATCGGGTCGAGGATAATCTTGCCCGTTAAGCCTTTGGGCGCATAGTAATCTTGCTTTGATTTTTCCTCAACCAGATGCTTTAAAATGAGCCGAAAGGTGCTGCCGCAACGACGCGCCCACCATTTATGAAGATAGCTATTGGGACGGTAATGG
>JBCCFD010000471.1:0-6152 GCA_039029915.1 Chloroflexota bacterium | reverse complement strand
CTGACAGTGTTATAACTTAAATTCAGCGTCTGTAACTGCTCCAGCCCACTCAAAAACGATATGTCGCTGATAATGTTATTCCTTAAATTCAGCGTCTGTAACTGCTCCAGCCCACTCAAAAACGATATGTCGCTGATCCTGTTAGAACTTAAACTCAGCGTCTGTAACTGCTCCAGCCCACTCAAAAACGAATAGTCGCTGATCCTGTTAGAACTTAAATACAACGTCTGTAACTGCTCCAGCCCACTCAAAAACGATATGTCGCTGATACTGTTATTCCTTAAATCCAGCGTCTGTAACTGCTCCAGCCCACTCAAAAAAGATATGTCGCTGATACTGTTAGAACTTAAATACAGCGTCTGTAACTGCTCCAGCTCACTCAAAAACGAATAGTCGCTGATACTGTTATTCCTTAAATTCAGCGTCTGTAACTGCTCCAGCCCACTCAAAAACGAATAGTCGCTGATACTGTTAGAACTTAAATACAGCGTCTGTAACTGCTCCAGCTTTTTCAGTAACGGCAAGGCTTTTTCTAGTTTTTCATTCTCAATCCGATAGAGGCAAATGGCAATAATTTGTCCATCCGCATTGCGGCAGTGGGCGCGTTTATTCCATAATTTGTCAGGTTCATACGGCAGCTCAAACAGCTTGCGGTCAAGTATGTGTTCGATTTCGTGGAGTATGTCAAGGTCGCTCATGGCGGTTTCCCTTCGGTTTTCGGGTTTTGTTGGCAGGATAGGTCTAGTTTAGCAGAATTTTGGGGTTGGGGGTTGTTTTTTGGTGGAGGTGCATTTGGCACCCGTAGAGGCATTGCGTGCAATGCCAGCCTGTTGTTAATTTGGTGGTGGCGGTTATTGGATATGATTACTTTTCGGTGTCTCTGGGCGTAGCATGCTACGCCCCTACGTTTGGGTGTCTGGGCTGTAGGGGGATTGCATGCAATGCCCTCACGGTGCCGGTTTGGGGTGGTTATGGATCATGGACGCGGTGGTTTATCGGGGCCTGTGGGCGCAGCGCGCTGCGCCCCTACGGGTTGATGGGTGTGAGGTTTAAAAATTGGGTTGGCGTTTTTCAAAGAAGGCCATCATCACTTCACGGGATTCGTCGGAAACGAGCCGTTCGCGGAACAGTTTGCCTTCTTCGCGCATAAACTCGATAGTTGTAGCCAAATCCCCTTTGCGGAGTAAGTTTTTGGTTAGCTTGAGGGCCTCAGGGGGCTTTTGGGACAGTGACAGCGCTTTTTGCCACGCTATCTCCTGGAGCCTATCAGATTCAAACACATCGTTGATAATGCCAACCGCTTGCGCCTTGGCGGCTGAGAACATCTCGCCAAGCATGAGCAGTTCGGCGGCCTGCTGGCGCCCCATCATGCGGGGGAGCAGGTAAGAGGAGCCAGCCTCTGGTACCACGGCCAGGTCGACAAACGGCATTTGGAAGCGGGCCGTTTCGGAAGCGTAGTTGAGGTCGCAGTGGAGCAACATGGTCACCCCTACTCCAATGGCGAGGCCGTTAACGGCCGTTACCAGCGGCGTCTGCGCCTGCGCAATCGTCCCCAAAAATCGATTCACCGGCCGATCTTCATCATTCGTGGGGTTGTTCAAAAAATCCTTGAGGTCATTCCCTGCCGTAAAGCTATCTCCTGTTCCCGTAAAAAACAGCACCCGAATCTTATCATCTGCATCGGCGTGATCGATGGCGTCTGCTAACGCCGTGTACATTTCTGGCAGGAGGGCATTCTTCTTATCAGGACGGTTGATGGTCACTTTCAAAATGCCATCAATTTCTTCAGTTTGGACGTATTTGGTCATGGGAACTCCAGAAAATGTAGCCACAGATGACGCAGATTAAAGACAAAAACTGTCGCATCTGTGTAATCTGTGGACCGGGTTCTATTTACTTCAGCTTGGGATTATTGGCGTGTCGCTCTTTATCCCGCTTGGTTTTCTTATCAATATTTTTTTGCAAAGCGGCCGTTAAATCAACCCCCGTTTGGTTAGCAATGCAGGTTAGCACAAAAAGCACATCAGCTAGCTCATCCGCCAAAGAGTGAGCTTCGTCAGGGTTTTTAAAGCTTTGATCCCCATAAATTCGGGCCATCAGCCGCGCCACTTCCCCCACCTCTTCCATCAGGATAGCGGTGTTGGTTAGCTCAGAGTAGTAGCGCACCCCAATGTCCTTGACCCACTGATCAACGATCTCTTGATACTGTTTAATCGTGATGCTATCACTCATTATCCAGAAAGCTCCAATGCGCCGAGCAAAATATCAATGCGAGAGTTGTGGGAGGTTGATTCCCAGCGCATTCTTAAATCAGACTGCAGGGCTGAAAGCGGCACCAAATACACCTCAGTGCCTGTCACAGATTCATTGGTGCCAACGGTCAAAGGCATTGGCTGAAGCTGGTCAGCAAATGGAATGGAGTTGTCTTGTCGGGTCACATAGACGTTTTCAAAGCGATCCACTAAGGTAATTGAAGCAGGCAAAACGGGGTCAGCCGATTCGTTGACGATACTAATCGATAAAATGATGTAAGCAAATCCGGCGTGACCGTCCCCCTCAGCAGAGATGACGCGAATGTCGTTGACCTGCTGCCACACACCGTTGATTTTGGTGGGATTGCCAAACACACCCTGCACAAAATCTGGATCGACGGGGGCGTTGGTAATTCCGGCGTCTTGGTTGGCATTTCCTCGGCACCCGGCAGCGATCATCATCATGCTTAGGATTAGGATTATTTTTGCGTACTTCATTTTCTTCTTTCTCCTTTGTTGAAGTGGTGAGCTATGAGCATTGCAGCTTGTCAGCATTTTTTTCTTATTTTTTAGGGATCAATCCCGATGTTATATTTTCAACGGCCGTTCATTAGCCAGCGCGTCATCATACTCTAAGTCGTAGCCGTGCAGTAGATTAACGCCATGAATGGCAAAGCGAATTGCGGCGGCGCGAGCGCGACCATCCTGCTCGTGAGCCATCGACCATTGAGCATGATTGACGAGCAGGGCTAATGATAATGCACGACCTAACGTTAGGGCAAAACGACGCGCGCCCGCTTCTACATTGGCCCGCCCTTGGTCAAACGCTTCATCTAACCACTGGGCACACTCTTTAACGGCCGTTTCCGCCAAACTGCCCATCGCCGACAGCGTTGGGTCGTCCACCGTAATCAGCTTTTTGATCGTTTCATACAAAATCGCCAGCGCATCCGAATCATGCATCGCTCGCAGCGTGTCCAGTGACAGCACATTGGTGGTGCCTTCCCAGATGGGCAATACTTGACTATCGCGCAGCAGCATCGGCAGGCCCGTATCTTCCACATATCCGGCCCCACCAAACAGCTCCAGCACCTCACTGGCAATGTGAACCGCTTGGCGTCCGGTCGTTAATTTACAAATGGAAGTCAGAATACGCAGCAATTCTTGCTGGTCTTCAGAAATTTCGTTCGCTTCATCACGACCGATTAGCTCCACTAAATAAAAGGTGAGGTGAAAAGCGGCTTCAAATTCGGCCTGCAGACCCGCCATTGTGTCCACGTGGAGCGTTTTCTTATCGAGCGTACTGCCAAAAGCGTGTCGGCGTTTGGCAAAATCTCGGGCTAGCGCCAACCCTCGGCGCATAAAGGCCACCGAACTGATGCTGTTCCACGTGCGGGTAATTTTGAGCATGGGCACGATGTTGCGCACGCCGTTGGCTAGCCCGTTGACGGGAACGGCCGTTACGCCATTCAATATCAGCTCAGCCGTCGGCACTTTTTTAGTACCGAGCTTGTCTTTGAGCCGCAAAATTTCGATGTTTTGTAAACGGCCGCTTTCGTCTCGCGGCTCGAGGTAAAACATGGCTAGCCCTTTACCACCGGGACCATTTCCATCTGGACGGGCAAGGGTTAATGTCATTTGGGAGGTGGCCGCGGAAGTGAACCATTTACGGCCGTAGAGCCGCCAACTGCCATCAGCCTCTTCTTTGGCAACGGTTTCAGACAAGCCAACATCTGAGCCACCGGTGGATTCGGTCATCCATTGACCGCTGGTCCAAAATTTTTGCGGATCGCGGGAGGTGAGGCGCGGTACGGCTTTGTCAATCAACGCTTGATTTCCCGACACCATCAGTGTCCTTGCCGCCCCGTCGGTCATGGCGAGGGGGCACATGTAGACGTCGGTAGAGGGGTGGAATAAGTAGGCAAGCGCAAACTGGTGAATGCGATTAAAACGGCCGTAATTGCCATCATACGCCGCCGCCACAACCCCGTGTGAGGCCGCAATTTGCTCAGCTCGCTTCCACAGCGGCGTGATTTCTATGTGGTCAATTCGATTGCCCCACGCGTCCCACTGGGTTAGCACGGGCTCGTTTAGCCGATCGGCCAGCTGCATTTCATACAGCTCACCCGCTGCCAATTCCCCCATCTCGTGTAGGGTTTTGGCAATTTCGTCATGCCATTCGGCGGGTAACTGCCGCTTTAAATAGGAGCGTAAAACGCGATCATCATCAAATTGGTTTTCAAGTTGGGGAGGCGGTTGGTTGAAGGAGTTTATTTGCATATCTCTATATCTTCTATTTAAGCCTCATTGTTGAGGCGCTCTTTTGGGCTGCGATTAATCGCAAGCCCAAAATGATAGCTAGATAAATCTAGCTAAGCTTAAGTTCTTTTGCCAAGTCTTGATGCCAAGAAGCATAATCTGGAAGATAGGTAATTGGTTCGTCCCCTAATAAATTAGATGGCATCTCTTCTGTTTTTTCTAAGATTGGGATCAAGCTTCGCTCTCGGTGATGCACTTTTTGATGCTCCACATATTTCACAATATACGGCAATCGTTTTTTGTCAAAGCTAAATGCAGCGTACTCTATTTGCCATGCAAAAGATGGGAACCCTTTATGTTCTTTATTAAATCGTGTAGAACAAGCCCCTTTTACCTGACCCACAAATTTTGCCACAGAAATTTTTGGAGGAATGGTAACGACCATGTGAACATGATCTTCAATACCATTTAATGCATGAACAATGCCACCTAAATTCATCGCTTTAAATTTCAAATAGCTGTAAATAATGGTCTCAATTTCCGGTGTAATCGATGGGGACCGATTCTTTGTACACCACACCAAATGATAATAAAGTTGATAAAAAGGCAACAATTCCTCCAAGCCTCATTGATGAGGCGCCCCAACTTGGGCGGTGATTAATCACCGCCCAACAAAGGTGCAGTTTAATTCAGCTCACCCTCAGCATATTGCTTGCGGAGGACCTTTTTATCAAATTTGCCAACGCTGGTTTTGGGAATTTCACCAATGAATACAACTTCATCAGGTAACCAGAATTTAGCCACTTTGTCCCGAAGATATTCGATAACATCCTCTTTAGACACATCACCCCCATCGGGCGTTGGCACGACGGCGGCTAACGGCCGTTCCGACCACTTTTCGTCAGGGATTGCAATAACGGCCGCTTCCATCACCTTGGGATGGCCCATAATGTAGTTTTCCATCTCGACGGTAGAAATCCACTCACCACCGCTTTTCACCAAATCCTTTGTCCGGTCGGTGATATTCATGTATCCATCGGGGCTGATGGTGGAAACATCTCCCGTGCGGAACCAGCCGTCGGCAGTGTGGCTATCGCTGTCCACATCACGCTTAAAGTATTGGCGAATCACCCACGGGCCGCGCACCTGAAGCTCACCCATCTGCTGACCGTCCCAAGGCAGTTCTTTCCCTTCCTCATCCACAATCCGCATTTCCACACCGCAAATGGGGAAGCCTTGCGTGGCCTTCACGTCCCACTTTTCTTCTTGACTCAACGCTTCGTGATGAGTCATGAGGTTACAGATGGTGCCAAGCGGGGACATTTCTGTCATGCCCCAAGCATGAACCACATTCACGCCAAGCTCTGCTTCATACGCTTTGGTTAAGGCGCGGGGCATCGCTGAGCCACCCACCACCAGTGCCCGAATGCAGGAAATGTCACGAGGATTATTTTTCAGTTCGTGATAAAGACCGTTCCAGATAGTTGGCACACCTGCCGCCACGGTCACGCGGTATTTGTCAATCATTTCAGCCAATGGCACAGCTTGCAAATGCGGGCCAGGCATAACTAAATTAGCCCCTGCCATCGCGGCACCATATGGGGTTCCCCACGCCATCGCGTGGAACTGAGGCACAACGGG
>JBCCFD010000470.1:0-6161 GCA_039029915.1 Chloroflexota bacterium | reverse complement strand
TGTAATGTTGCTGAGCGAGTACAGTGGTTGGTACCAAGATAGCAACCTGCTTATTATCCATCACCGCTTTGAAAGCAGCGCGTAAAGCAACTTCCGTTTTGCCATACCCCACGTCCCCACAGATTCAGCGATCCATCGGCAACGGCCGTTCCATATCTGCCTTGACTTCGGCAATGACTCGAAGCTGGTCTTCCGTCTCTTGATAAGGGAAGCTGGCTTCAAGCTCAGCCTGCCACTCCGTGTCTTCAGCAAAGGCGTGGCCTGGCACTGTTTCTCTTGAAGCGTATAATTCAAGCAAATCACCCGCCAGTTCATCCGCCGCCCGCTGCGCCTTGGCCTTCATGGTTGTCCAAGTCTTGCCCCCGAGCCGAGTGATAGCCGGTGGACGGTCATCGGAGCCAATCCATTTGCCTAAGCGATCGGCATGGTGAGCAGGGACGTACAGCACATCTCCATTGGCGTATTCCAACAGAAGATATTCCCGATCCATGCCTCCAATCGTCCGAGAGACGAGCCCCTTAAACAACCCAATCCCATACTCTAAATGCACCACATAATCTCCAGCTTTGATATCAGCGAAGTGGGTTTCTGGGGCGACGGCGCTTGGTGCTTTCCAGCGGCGCGGCGCTGGCCGATTCCAACCAAAAATCTCAGCGTCAGAAAGCAGATTGAGGACAACATGGTTATCTTCCCGTCGAATTAGCGTAAACCCTTCGGCAAGACTGGCGTTAACAAAGGTGAGCGAACCCATATCAGGGTAGCTTTCAAGATTTTCAACGGGCTTCGTAAATTTTGTGGCGTTTGGGGTATCGGTGGCCGCTTCATCCCACCCCTCAAGGTTAAGAAGCCCTTCGTTTGTTTTTTGGTCTTGTTGCCAAAGATCACTCAGGCGAGGGGATTGACGACTGACTACAACGGTGCGCTCATTTTCTAAAGTAACGTTTTTAAGCTGATTGAGAAACGGCCGTACTTGCCCGCCATACCGTGGACCGGGATCAAAACATTCGGCCAGAGAGAGAAACGGCCGTTCATTATCAAGCAGCGGTGTTTCTCCTTCCCCTAAAATCAAGGGTTGCCACCATTCCAAATCAACTTTGAGCGTTTCCCAATCAAACAAAGGGCTCACATAGTTCGGTGGCAAATCGGGCTGTTCATTGGCAATGAGATCGGCATTCTCATGGAGTTCAAGAACGGCCTTCTCAAAGGCGGCCCAATCATCTATCACCACCAGCCCGTTCTCTGGTAAATAGTCGAGCAGGCTGGCCGGCTGCGGATAAAATTGTGGCATATAGAACTCAAGGTTTGGAAATGCAAATCCCTGCTGCAGCGCTTTAAGATCATCCTGCCATGAGGGCAGATTATCTTCATCAGATTCAAAGACATCCCCTAACGCGGTCGCCATTGCCTTTGCCGCGGAGGGCAACGCTTCTCGGGCTGGTGCAATAGCAACCGTTTGTAAATCCTTGGCATTACCCAACGAGCGTTGTGTCCCGGGATCGAAGTAGCGCAAGGTATCAATTTCGTCTCCGAATAGCTCGATACGAACTGGCGCAGCAGCCGCCACAGGGAAAATATCTAAAATGCCACCTCGATGGCTAAACTGTCCGGCACCTTCAACCACACTGACTGGTTCGTAGCCAACACCTACCCACAAATCCATTAATTTATTGAGGTCAATAATCTGACCCACACGCAAAACGCGAGTGGCAGTGATATACCGTCGCTTGGGCAGTGTTTTTTGCAAAAAAGCTCTTACGGAAGATATGACAAAAGGCGGTGTTTCGCTGGCAGGGATTTGTGGATGCTGCCCAGTCATCATTTCCGCCAGCACTCTTAAACGGCCGTTTCTGGTTCTTTCGCTCCAAGGCCCCCGATCGTTAGGAAGCGGAGTCGGCTCTGGTAAGCGAATCGGTTGCAGTTCAGGCGGTAGCCACATTTCGAGCGCCTGAAGCCAAGGCGTCACTGTATCAACTCGCCCCGTTAACAGCAAAATCGGCATCTGTTTTTGGCGATAAATTTCAGCCAGTACTGGCGCACGGGCAGAATTAGGCAGGGTTAACGGCCGTAATGGATCAGGCGTGCCAACCACCTGTAACAGGTTCTGCATCGCGGGTATATCTTTGAAGGCATTTAGTAAGCTGAATATGCTCATAGCAACCCCCGATTCTATCATAAATTTTGTATTTTGTTATAAGAATCCTACAGAAAGATATAGACCAAACGATTATTTTTTAGGCACAATCAAGACGTTTTTATATGAAAACCAAAAAGTATCCAACCATGAAATGGCCATATTTTGGTATTCACCGATTAAATTTCAAATTTCTGCCTGGTTAGAGTCAAAACATCTCTAACGACGAGATGTCTCGACTCTCTAATTGATTATTGTGTTACTTGGCTTGACCCGCTCGACACGACATTATTAAAGGAACTGTGGAAACGAGGTATTGAATTCATTGTAATAAATTGACGTCTTATTGTTACTAATTTCATTAAACGACAAATTTGACAACAATAGGAGTTTGAAAAAATGATAAATTCAATTAAAAAAGCGATTTTATGTGATTTACAAAATAATCGGATCATGCTGGCTCATTCTCTCGTTTGGGCGGCCGTTATTTTAGCAGTTAGTTGGATTTTACGAGAAAGCGACCAGTCTGAAGCCGTGTTTTTGATTCTGATTACGGCTTCTTCATCATCTTTTTTGCTGGTTCAAAACAAAACTGGGAAAAAGTCTAACTATATTTAATCTTAAAGATAAAGCGGTGGTTGGTCATCGCTTTAGTGCTCCAAGGTTTCTAAATCGAAAAACTTTTTAGAGAAAAGCTTCAGAACCTCGAGTAAACGAAGTTTTTGGCTGGCTTTTTATAATAAGCACGAACTTCATTTTACTCTATTTTTACGAAACCAAATTTCGATTATGTTTCGACATCGCCAGTTGAACGCCATCTTGGAGATAAGTTTCGATCGCCTTAACTGACTCATCTAAGATTTCGTCTAGCAAAGGCAAATTGTTTTTTTGGAAATCTTGGAGTACATAGGCAGGAACAGGCATTTGTCCGGGCGGACGGCTAATGCCAAGGCGGAGGCGGGGGAAGCCTTCACCCAAATGATTAATTAAAGATTTCATCCCGTTATGACCGCCAGCCCCCCCTTTTTCGCGCAGGCGAATGGTGCCAAATGGCAGGTCAAGCTCGTCGTAGATGACGAGGATGTTAGCTGGCTCAACTTTATAAAACTTGGCTAATGGGCCAGCTGAATCACCGCTGCTGTTCATGAAGGTTTGAGGCTTAGCCAGAATGACGGATTTATTATGAATACGGCCATTTGCCACAATTGCCTTGTTCTGCACCTTCTTGCCTTCGATGCCAAACTGTTCAGCTAAGCGATCAACCGCCATAAAGCCAATATTGTGTCGGTTGCCCCGATATTTTCGGCCAGGATTCCCTAACCCTACTAAAAGGTATCGTTCCATGTCGTCATCGTAATCATCTAAGTCATCTTGGCGTTTAGACCAAAATCGTTTGAAAAACATACTTTAAGACCACAATCCTTAATGTCAAGTCTGATAGATGGTAAAGCCCAAAATCTACTCTTTTCTATCCGCTAACCGTTTACCCAAATTATTACTTTTACTCAATATTTTTCGTCCCGTGGTTTCTTCAAATAGCTTCGCTGAGCCTTTGCCTACTGCCCCTGCTCTTTTGGCTACATCAGCATAATCTGTCTCGTTTTCATCTTGAGAGAGGACGGCAGCCGTCTCATCAGCAATAGCAGAAACTAACAGTTCCATCTTGGTCATATTATCGGGCAAGCTATCGTCTGCATTAATTCCCTTGAGCTGTTTATGTTCTGAAACGGTCACGCCGAAAGTACCTTGGCTAATAATGTCATGCAGCTGGCCATGACTCTCGATCGGCATTCCTTCAATCAACCAAACATCTGTTAAATCTGTGCTGGATGTATGTTTGTCAATACGTTTATCAATCCAACTTCCTTCATGACCCATCGCTTGATAAAACCGAGTCATGGATTCTATACCGTTAAAGGCGTCAAATAGAACACGATAGCAATTCTGTTGATATGCCAACAGCAAAGGGCGGATATTAGCCTTTACACGGTTTGCATTAATGCCAAACAAAAATCCATTCAGGTGACTAATAGGAATACACAATGTTTCCCTTGCCTGCGTTGTCGTAACAACAACGGAGGTGCAAACCTCTCGCAAAACGATGTTTTTTTTGATGCGCCGATATTGTGCTGACCAGTCTAGACCCATGCCTTCAACAAGCGGTCGTAATGGGACATAAACGTTTTCACGGCCGTTTTCATCTTGAACCATAACGGCCGTAATTTGTTCATCTTGAAACTCAATCTGTTTTTGTTGAATTGATTTCAAACTCATGTTTCCCTTCACCCTTTAGGCATTCACCAATCATACCACAGCTTACTCGCCCTCATCCCAATCGAGCTGGGCAGCGTTCCAGAGCGGTAGACGCTGGGTGACATCAACGGTAAGACCAGTGACGGTGGGGTCATGAAGGATAATTTCCACCCGCGAGAAAAGGGGCATCATGGGCAGTTCTTGAGTAAAAATACGGATCGCTTCTTGATGGTTAGTAGTGTATTCAGCCGTTTCGATAAATTCAGATTGGGCGGTCTCGCAGGCGGTGTCAAACGCCTCATTTAACCATCCTGTGGCGTTGACATTGTTCCAGCCACCAAATCCTTCTTCTTCTGGGCCGGTAATGTTGCTTGAGAGGTAAAGATTACAGGGCGGCTCAATGCGACTTAGCCAGGCGAAAGTGCCCAAATCAAAGCGGCGACCAAAAAGCGGGCTAAACGGACCGTCGGCATACCAATCCTGCACGGGACTTTCATACAGGGCGACGCCAATGCCGCACTGCTGTAAATTTGCCTGCACCTGCTCATTGATTTGGCGACGAAGCGGGGTGACATCATCAGTGCCAAGCGTAATGCTAATGGGGGTAATAATCAGCTCTTCACCAAAGGCACGCCGCTCACGTAGACCGTCCCCATCTTGATCAATCAGGCCAGTTTCATCTAAAAGTTGATTGGCTAAGTCAGGATCATAGGTATACGTGGTGGCATCTTCAGGGAAGGCAGGGTGATTCGAAGCGACATAGGCGTCATGTAAAACACCCTGTCCAAATTGCAGGTTTTCAATCATTTGTTGACGATCAATGCAGTGCATAATGGCACGACGCACGCGGATATCCTCAAACCAGTCGGGATGGTTACGCTGATAATTAGGCACGGGATTAATCCCAAAATCAATATGCTCAAAAACGAGACTCTGCCGGAAAATCGCTGTGAGGTCCCCTGCGGTTTGTGCAGTGAGGATGTCGGGGGTCTGGTTTAGGCTGTTGGTTTCGTACAGGGCGATTTGACAACGGCCGTTTCTAACCCCGTCTAAGCCATTTGCCTCTTCAATGAACACAAGCTGATCCACATGAGGCATATTGGGTTGAGCATAATGCGTATTCCGAATGAGCGTGAGTTGAGTTGACTTCCATTCATGAACAACGAAAGGGCCATACCCCACTGGGGGTTGATTTGTTTCGGCTGCCTCTAAAAGCTGATTGGCAGTAAAGCGGGTCAACGTATGGGAAGGTAATGGAACCCACACGTTCAAAAAGTAAGTTCGATCGATATAGCCGGGCAGTCCGGTCCAAACGGCCGTATTGTCATCAATCGCCTCATAGCTCGCCGTGCGCTCAATGACTGATTTATCGACGGGCGTGACTGAATCAGCAGCCACATTGAAAGAGTAGACTGAATCAACGGCCGTTAACGGGGTGCCATCTGACCAGGTCAAGGCGTTAAAAGCAAAAGACGCGCTCATCTGCACCATTTCAACCGGAGATTCCCCATCATATGTAATTGACTCACCAAGCGCGGTGTCAATTTGGACTCCAGCCTGCAGCGTGACAGGGTCGCCTGATGCGTCAACCACGCGATCACCCGAGCGAACCATGATCGGCTGCATTCGTGCCGTTCCAGCTGTCAAATCAGGCAGCTCAGCCAAAGCAAGCGGCTGGTAACTGTAGCCAAATGTCGTCATTAGCGGCTCGTAAATGGCTTGCTGAATCATTTGCGCATTGTTTGAGCGATCACCGTAGATATAAAGGTTATCAGGA
>JBCCFD010000469.1:0-6170 GCA_039029915.1 Chloroflexota bacterium | reverse complement strand
CCTGCCTTATCCCGATCAGCGTCATTCGGGGCATGAATTTAGTGAAGTGGCGTCAATGGCGATGGAACTGCTTGCTTCACCCTACCTGACGAGCGGCCTCTTCATGAGAATCATAAAATCCACCAAACTCACTAGTCAGGTAGGGTGAAGCAAGCAGTTCCATCGCCATTGACGCCACTTCACTAAATTCATGCCCCGAATGACGCTGATCGGGATAAGGCAGGTGATTGGATTCAAACGCGTGAAATGCATGCCCCGCTTCGTGAAGCATTGTTCGCACATCTCCGGCACTGCCTACAGCGTTCATTAAAATAAACGGCCGTTTTTCAACTGCAAAGTACGTACAGTAGCCCCCTGGGGCTTTGCTAGCATGATTAGGCAAATCCAGCAAATTTTCTTGGCGCATCGTTTCAAAATATGCACCAAATTCTTCACCGACATGATGAAACATAGCTGCCGTTTTTGTTGCCAATTCATCAACGGCGCGCATTGGCGTTAATTTAGGATACATCAAGGGCTGAGTATCATTTGCTACATCCCAAGGACGAAGCTTTTCGACACCAAAGCTATCAGCAAGTTGCTGATAAATTCTTGAAGCAGCGGGCACCACCTTTTCAGCAATCGCCTCGTGAAAAACGAGACTGTCTTGCGGCGTGTAATCAAACCGTTTCAACAGCTGCCAGCGAAAAGCCAAATAGCTATCAAACCCGGCATTTTGGGCAATTTCTCGCCGTAATTTGAACAATGATTGCCAAAGCGCGTTCAGAGACCCACGGTCTTCCAATTGACGCGCAGACATTTTTTGCCACACTTCTTGGCGGTGGGCTCTATCTGGAGAATCAAATAGCGTTCGCATTTGGATTAGAGTTCGGGATTCACCTTCCCACTCAACCGTTTGAGACCCCATGGTTCGATTAAACTGACTTGAGTATTTGACCTCCTGAGTCAGTAAAGGAAGATTGTCTTCAGAAAAAAGATCGCTTTCAGCTCGCATCTTTTTCAGCGGCAGTTCCATACCATCAATTTTCAAGCCGCTTTCTAACAAACGCCTCGTCAGTTTATTGTTAAATGTTTGAGCAGGGGAGTGAATGTTTTTTAAGAAGGATTGCAGTTCGGTTTCAACAGCTTCATCCTTTGTGTTTTGGGTATTGGCAAGGCGCAACTTTGCAAAACGCTCGAGGATTAGATTACGGAGCTTAGCCCAATCAGCCATCCAGCTGGTCACCGTTTCTTGTGAAAACGGCCGTTTAACAAGCTCATCGTAAAATGGTTGGATGTCCTCCCATTTATACGCCTTAAACGCTTCAACCTGTTGCGGTAACGATGTAAACAAAATAGCCTCCTAGCATTGTTGATGGAGGCGAATATACTTCGTTCAAGATGGATTTACAAGCATATGATGCTGCTTGGGTGAGGCAAAATGCTAACCGTAACGATGGGCTTCCAAACAGACAACACCATCAGCACCCACCGCCGCATTGTGCAACAGATAGGCTGGCAATTCGAGGCGATCACCGGGTAAAAGCGTTATCGGTTCTCCCTCGATTGGAAAGCCAAATGTAATTGAGCCCTTTATGACATAAATAATCTTGTGATACGGATGATCGTGTTCCATATAAACATCATGAGGGTTGTTGGTCCACCGAAAAGGGGCAAAGCCTTCACGTTCTAGTAAATTCCAGAGCACTTCTTCAGTTGGGGATTCGGACTGCGACCATTTTTGGACTTGGATGATGCTTGCCTGCATAAAAATCACCTGTTGGTTGAGTGGGAGATTAAATTTTGATTTAGTATGAGCGAATTTTTCCGTTCACGGGGAAACGAAGCGCGTTTATCAAAATATTTTCATGCGACTTCTTTCCGTTCACCTAATTTGCTTTGCGTATCATAAATAACTGTTCACTATTATTCAACAGGACATTCGTGTAAATCTTGTTATAATTCCAGCCATATGTCGACGCAACGCCAACAGTCTGGGCAAATTTGGATTGGTATCCTCATTAGCCTTGTTAGTATCGCCCTCATTCTCCTCTTTATTGACCCGATTGATATTTTGACAGGCCTGCAAAGTGTTCAGCTTTCATTCGTTGGCTTAATGGCGCTAGGGTTAATTGTATTCCTCATTTTGCGGGCCATTCGATGGCAGTTTATGCTCACGGAAGGAACCCCATGGCGATCGGTTTATCACATTCAAAATATCGGCTATATGTTCAACATGACATTGCCTTTTCGGATTGGTGATGTGGCCCGGGCGATGTTAATTGGAAATGTGCCCCCCTCTACTTTATCGGGCGGCTTATCAACAATGGTGGTAGAGAGGCTTTTTGATATGCTGTTTGTGGTGACGCTTCTCCCTTTTACATTAACGGCCGTTGCAAGCCTGCCCACATGGATGCAAGCAGGGGCGCAGTTCTTTGGTTATGCTTCTATCACTGGAATTCTGATATTGATTATTGCGGCCAATCAACGGCCTTTTGCCACCCGAACGGCAGGCTCAATCTTAGGCCGTATTCCAAAAATCAATGCCGCTCCTTGGGTTACGAGGCTCGACAACTTTTTAGAAGGTTTATCTAGCTTAACGAATCTAAAATCCGGCGCGACGCTGATCTTGCTAAGCATTTTAGTTTGGCTTCCGGTCCTATATACCTATTTCATCGGCATGCGTGCCTTTGGCATTGAACCAACGGCCGTTCAGGTTGGATTTTTATTCTGCGCCGCCGCCCTCAGCGTTACAGCCCCCTCGGCACCGGGAGGGATAGGCGTTTTCCATTTGGGGGTAACAGGCGCCATGTTAGCTATGGGGCAATCAAACGAGCACGCAACCGCCCTAGCCGTTGTCTACCATGCAATCAATCTCTTAACGATGGTCGTTATGGGCATTATTGGACTCTCAAGACTCAATACAACCTTTGCTCAAGTAATCCAGTCTGCTCGGGCATTTCGCAATCGGGAAAAACAGTAAAGGATCTTGGCACGCTTAGGTAGATTTCACATAAGCAATCGTTTAACATGACGTGTATATGGTATTGGCAGAAAACTATCCCAAAAAATCAGTCTCAAAATTTGTCAATTACCAACTTACAAAACTATGAAAATATTAGAAGTTCTCACTTATTATCGCCCATGGGTGAGTGGGCTAACCATTTACGTCGAACGATTAAGCCGCACGCTTGTGGCTCAGGGTCATGATGTAACTGTTTTAACATCCCAATACGATTCTGACCTCCCCCAGTATGATGTAATTGATGGCGTCAAAATTGTGCGTATTCCCGTGGCGGCCCGCGTGAGCAAGGGCGTCCTTAT
This sequence comes from Chloroflexota bacterium, assembly GCA_039029915.1. Classification (GTDB taxonomy): domain Bacteria; phylum Chloroflexota; class Anaerolineae; order Promineifilales; family Promineifilaceae; genus QQUD01. The sequence continues at coordinate 2,867 of JBCCFD010000469.1, read as the reverse complement.
GCCCGGTTTCGGTCCAATGGCCTGGAAGCTGGCTAGAGAAACAGACGTCATCCACTTACATTTGCCTCAATTTGACGCCCCCGGCGTCGCTTTGCGCGGACGTATCCTTAATAAACCGGTCGTTCTCACTTATCACTGTGATTTACAGCTTCCTAAAGGGGCTTTCAATCGCGTCGTTGATCGCGTGGTTCTTGGTATGAATCGACTCGCGGGGCAATTAGCTGACGCCGTCGTTACCTACACGCGCGATTATGGCACCCACTCCCCTTACTTATCTCAATATTTAGGCAACAAACTTTATATTGTGCCCCCGCCTGTTGAGTTAGCTGCGTGTACTGATAACGATGTACAAACATTTAAAGCGAAATACGATCTTGAGGGGAAAAAGGTTATTGGCATTGCCGCCCGGCTGGCGACTGAAAAGGGGGTAGAAGTTCTTCTAAATGCCCTCCCAATGATATTGGAAATGCATCCTGATGCTCGTGTTCTACATGCGGGGCCCTATGAAAATATCATCGGCGAGGAGGCGTATGCGGCCCGTTTAGCGCCTTTATTCAACAAATATCAAGGCATTTATCATCTGCTTGGTAATCTTGAGGGGGCTGAATTAACAGCGTTCTATAAAAACCTCGATCTTTTAACGGTGTGCAGTCTAAATAGCACCGAAAGTTTTGGCTTAGTTCAGATCGAAGCCATGAACAATGGGGTTCCTGTAGCTGCCTGTGCCTTACCCGGGGTTCGCCAGCCCGTGACAATGACCGGGATGGGCGAAGTGACTGCGATTGGTGACCATCTTGCCCTAGCTGAAGCGATTAACCGGATATTGGATAACAAATCAGCTTATCTTAAAGATGCCAGATTGATTGAACAAAGCTTCAGCCCAGCTCAAACGGCGCAAGAATATTTAAAGCTTTTTGATAATCTTTCCCAAAGAAAACACGAAACCCGCGCCCTTGAGCCAGACGCTTATGATAATCTTCGCGCCATGCGCGACCACTCATAATAAGATTCATGACAGATATTTCTCCCTTACCCGTCAACGACACCGACGATTTACTCTGGAAACATTTAAAAACCATTCCGGCTTTTAGAGGTATTTTACGAGCCGTTGAGGCTCGTTTTTACCAGCAGATTGAGATGCCTCATCCCATCTTGGATGTAGGGTGCGGCGATGGGCATTTCGCCCAGGTTACATTCGATGAGCAGATTGATGTTGGCATTGATCCGTGGTGGGGGCCACTTCAACATTCAAAAAGAAACAATACCTATGCCCTTTTGTTACAAAGCTTGGGCAATGAACTCCCATTTCCTGATGAGCATTTTGCAAGCGCCCTGAGCAACTCTGTTCTAGAGCACATTCCAGATATTCAAGCGGTTCTTAATGAAACGGGACGGGTGTTACAGAAAAACGGCCGTTTTGTCATCACCATGCCCTGCCATCACTTTAATGACTATTTGGGTGGGGTGTCATGGTTTCGCAAAATAGGTGCTGATGGGTTAGCCGATCGATACGAGTCATTGGCTACACGAATCACCCGGCACGTTCACGTCAACAAGCCCGAGGTATGGGCTGAGCGGTTGGCACAGGCAGGCATGGAAATTGAGCGGTGGCAATATTATTTCTCGCCGGGTGCCGTTCAGGCATTAGAAATTGGGCACGTACAGGGTGTACCCTCTGCGCTGATCAGAGCCTTAACGGGCCACTGGATCATTGCACCATGGGAAGAGAGTTTAGCGCGTACTGAGCGGTGGCTACGGCCGTTTTATGAAGAGGAAACGGCCGTTTCTGAAGGGGCCTACATCTTCATCGTGGCTCGAAAGGTAGCCAATCATCCCATCAATGCGCCTCTTCCAGAGCCAAACCCGTTCCCCATTGCTGAGCTCATGCACGCTGAATCGATTCGGTTAGCAGGCAAAGCTCCCGAAGAATTTAGTCAGCCAATTGTGTCTGAAATATCCCAACCATTAGAAAATGAGGTCGTTTCCTACTATCAAACGCCAACCTTGGAGACAGATGCAGAAATAGCTGAAGAAGAGAATCATGCTTCTAGAGGGAACCTTTTCAATTATTCTATCCTTGTTGCCAGCCTTTTTCTTGGCGTGATTGGGCAGCTTATTATTTCAGGGTCCCCCGAAGAAACAGGCCGAGGACTGGGCTGGTTTGTACTGGCTGGGTTAGCTCTTTTTTTGATTGGGTTTCAGCAAGGTTTTTTCTCGCTACCAGCGCTACCCAATTTTTCATTACCAACAATCCAAAGCACATCACGACAGCGTTGGCTCATTTTGCCAGCCATTTTGCTCTCCCTCTTCGCCAGAAGCTTTGTGAGTGGCAACGGCGCCCAACGGCCGTTTTTGGCCTTTATCTTTTGGTTTGCCGCGATTGGTTTAGCCATCTTCTCACTGCGTCGCCAGCCTGACTTCTTAGCCTCTGATTCTGACCCACCCGGCAATCAATCCACCACTTTGTATTACGCCCTCCTCTTTTTTGGCGTCGCCTTTTCAATTCGGATTTTTGACCTAACCACGCACCCATTTATGCTCAATGGCATCGAAACCAGTTTAGGCTTGGATGCCTTAAACGTCATACGGGGTAGCCTCAGCAACCCGTTTGGGGTTGGCTGGCTGACAAATCCAACCTTACCATCCTTCATTTCGGCGATTCCTATTCGGATTTTTGGCCCCACCACTTTTTCGCTTCGCATATTGTCTCCATTTATTGGCGCATTAACGGTAACGGCCGTGTTTATTATTGCTAAAAAATTGTGGAATGAAACAGTCGCCTTAGTGGCCGCTATCTTGCTCACTGGCTCCCATTTTCACATACACTACAGCCGTCTCGGCATGACTAATGTTTGGGATGCGCTTTT
>JBCCFD010000468.1:0-6175 GCA_039029915.1 Chloroflexota bacterium | reverse complement strand
TGCATCTCTGCAATCAAAGCCTCTGCACGATCTTCCACACCAAAGATTCGTCCAATGTCCATAATTTCACCGTAAACGATATCAAAGGTTGCTTTGTCTGGACGCAGCGCTTCATCTTCACAGGCCACACCGGAAAGATATGACCCGATCGCCAATGGCAGCAACTCTTCTCGTGGACCGGCCGCTTCATCTCCAAACGCACTGCGATAAACGCCATACACAAAATCTGTTTCATTGGCAAAAATTATTTCTTGGGAAGGGTATTCATCTGATAAAACAGGGACCGCATTGTACGCGGCTTCCATTTCTGGCAAGACAGCGTCGTCTAAATAAGCGGTACCAACCATTTTATCTTCCAAGCCCAAGGCAAGCATAATTTCTGTGGCCGCTTGGTTCATGGTAATTGCTCGCTCTGGAGCCGCCTCATAGACGATTTCTAGGCCACAGTTGTTAATCGTAACGGGATAGTTAGATGCCATTTCCTGAGATTCAGCTTCAACTTCTGCTTCTTCGATTTCTGACTGAACTTCTTCGACTACTGTTTCAGGTTGCACATTTTCCTCTGCTGGTGCGGGTGTTTCGGCTTCACCACCGCAGGCCACTAAAAAGGCTGTTAGGAACAACATAAGGGTGATCGGTACAAATTTTTTCATCTTTCTCTCTCCTACTAGTGACAACTAAGTTGATAAGTACGTATCAAAACTACGGTTTCTTAATCCCATTTTCCGGGCAACAATTTCCGTTGTTGTCTAGCTTGGATCAAAAAAAACGGCCGTTTCGAGGAAAAACGGCCGTTTGATGAACTCATGCCCGACTTGACCAATAAAAAACCCACCAAAAGGTGGGAAGCAAGTCCAGTTTATCTGGCTACGCTGCCCTTTCTCCACGAAGGATACGCATTTCATTTGAGGCGGGTATTCGGACTTCTGGCTAAGTAAGTTGTTGAGCCATTTACCGTTGCGGGACAGTGCCGGACTTCTTCTTTTTTAAAGTAAGTCACCGGTCTTTCCCCATTGTGTGCTGCGCATCCGGGCGACAAGCACACCCCAAATGGGTAAAATATTTAATTGTGTAGGATTCTACAGAGATTGTTTGTAGATGTCAAAGGTTGATTATCAAAATCACACACATTCAACAACGCCATAACCAAACCTGAATATATTAGCTCAAAGCAAATCGATAGCGAGCATTGGCCAAACAAGACCCTAAATTACCCATCAATTCGTTTTTTAGACCGCTTATTCCCGAACGATGATTGGCAAGCTCAATTTAATGTCTGATGGGGTGAAGGTGGCTGTATCCGAGAACAGCTCTATAGCACCATCAACGGCCGTGACTGTCACTTCATACGTTTCATAGTTGGTTAAGCCTGTCAACGTGTAAGCGCGCGTATTTCTTGCTAATCCTGTGATTGGTGAAGGCTGATCGCCAGGTGTTCCGCTGTAGCTCACCGTCCATGTCGCCCCGCTGGGCAGGTTTGTATTGACAGTCCACGTCAGGGCAATCGTTTGATCATCCGTGACGCCAGACAAGTTGGCTGTAGCTTGAAATTCGACAGCCCCAATATCAGGATTATTGCGAGGATTCCCCAAAATATCTTCGCTGCTGGAATTGCTATTGCTGCCTCCATCAATGACCACACTGCTAGCCCCTGGGGTCCCGTATCGATTTACCATATCGACAAATACCTCTTCAATACTGCTCGAGCCATCGTTAAACAAGGTGCCATTCCAGCGAGGAATGGTAAGCGTGGTTTGGTTGGCAAGAATGGGGTTCGCCACCACGCCATTGGCATCATCGGTATAGTTGATGAGCTCATTGCTGTCGGTAGGAACGGCCGTTCCCCCATTCCAATACAGGTTATTGTCCAGTGAGAAGCTCGTCGTCTCGCCTATCGGTGTATCTGAAAAATCATTGCTACCGCTTCCCGTAGACCCCATCGTGCCTGACGCATCCGACCAAATGTTGTTGAAAAATTGAATATTTTGATTGGCGGGATTGCTCCCTTCCTGATTAAGTCGCATGGCAAAGGCTAAGGCAGGCAAATCACCCACCACCGTATTGTGACGGAAGATGACATCCCGCCCCCCTTTGACACCAAATGGAGCGCGCATCACGTTAGAGCTGTTACCGAGCATCAAATTGTTTTCGACCAACACATTGCGGGATTCAAAAAACGGTTGGCCGTCTTCACCAATTAAAACGAAATTTGACCCAGTTGATCCAGCCCAGTTAAAAAAGATATTGCGCCGAACGGTAATGTTATCGTTGCCCGTGTAAAAATCATCGCTACCGTTACTGTCTTTAATAACAATAAAGCTCCCCGTATTGTTATTGTTAACACGGCCGCTGCCCTCAAAATCGTTAAAAAAGATGTTGTCTTGAATAATGACGTCCTCAACACTGTTTACGTCAATATGTTCATCACTCCCCGATTGGTTATAAAACATGTTCCCTTCAACAAGGATATCGTGGGCGGAATTATTGATTTTTAGGAGATCGTTATTGTAGCTGTCGTGAAAAATATTATTGCGGAACGTGATATCCGAAACGGAACGGTCTCCGTTGCCATCCACATGCACCACTAACGGTGAAGAGCCAGCCCCAGTGTGCCGGATCTCAAACCCTTCAATTGTAATGCCAGACACATCGCCACCGCTGCCATAAACGACTATTACACGATCATTATTTTGCAATATCGCTTGATAGGGTGTTTCAGATTGAATTGTCACCCCTTGGGCAAAATTTCCGGTGATTTGTTGACGGCCGTTATACGTACCTGGCTTTACGAGAATCGTGCTGTTGTCGCCCACTGAAGCAACGGCGTGTTCAATTGTTGCCCAAGGATTACCGTTGGAACCATCACCAGTGCTGTCACTTCCATTTGTCGCCACATAGAAGATGGCTCCACCGGCTCTAAGATTGGTTTGGGTGGCAACGGCCGTTGCAAGAAATAAAATCAAAATAAACGGTATCAATCGACGCATGAGTCCATCCTGTTTCGTCTTGTTTAGTATTGAGTCATTCTTTTGGAGGATAATGAATATAGTGAATCGTTGTTGTCAATCAGCAAACAGTTAGCGAACAGGTTCAGCAATCAGGAGGAGGCGAGGAGAATCCTCGTTGAATGGAGATCGATCATAATCACCAAATTGTTCTAGCGGTTGATACCCACATTCCTGAAACAGCAGTTGGAGCTGATGAGGATACCGATAATGGTACGCCATCGTCGAGACGGTACGCTGCACAGCCCCACCCTGAGTCGGAGTCGCATCGAACACCCACGTGATTTTTAACGTTTGGGAGTCGGCATCAAGCTGATTTGCGGCAAACTGGAGCACGGTTTCGTCACTGTCTGGATTGTGGAAGGTTTCTTCTAAAAGGAGAGTTGAGTCTGAGGGGGTTTCTGCAATGAAGAAGGGATTGATGATGTCGATAAATAAACGGCCGTTTTCTGCAAAATACGGCCGTATTCGCTTCAAAGTTTGCGTAGCGGCCACCGTATCCAAATGTAGAAAGGTGTTGTAAGGAATACCAATCAAATGAAACGTATCGTTAGCCCAAGGCAAATCTAGCTGGCTCATATCCGCATCCGTCAACGTAATCCGTTCTTGCAATGGAATAGGCAATTGAGCAATCGTTTCTTTGGCCAACGTTAACATCGGGGCTGAAACGTCTACTCCATGAACAAAATGTGCCTTTTTTGCCAAATGGGGCAATAACCGTCCTGACCCACAGCCTAACTCTAAAACATGGGTGCCTAACGAGGCAATCAGCTCATGCCAAAATGAAAAGTCTTCAGTTAGGTCAGCATGGGTAAGCTGATAGTAGCGGGCAATCTGATCGTACATAGAGCTATTTTACCCATAAACTGCACCCAAATCATTATTCATCTTGCTTATAAGAATCTAGCTCCCTTTTTAAACGCTCATTTTCATCGGCTAAATCAGAAATAATCTGCTCTTTGGAATCAACCGGTTCAACGGAGTCTGCTTCCTGTTGCCCGCGAGTTCTCATATAAAACATGACAATCTGTATGGATGAAACGAGCACAACCCCAACTAAAATCAACAAGATACCAATCAAAAAAATGAATCGTAAATTCATAATTATTCTCCTGTGTAAATAGCTGTGGGCTAAAAGCTATGGGCGATGAGCTTGAAACGGTTTCAAATGCCTCCCTCTATCCTCTAGCTCTAGCTATTAACATTCATCTGCTGATGCGGCTGCACCGCATTTTGTTACACCTGACCACGCAGACTCTATGATTATCCACTATACGCATATACGCATAAACAGCTCAAAAGTCACGAGCCACAGAAATTTGGAAAAATCAGAGCATAAACGGCCGTTTTTACAGAAAGGAAACAGAATTTCCAAAAAATTTAGCAAAAAACTCCCCATAGACACAAAGAATTCATTATCCTATAATACAAAAAACCGTTTCCTTCCGAGGAAACAATCTGAAAAGACGATCATTTCTATTTAAGCGTTCCGAAGTTTCTAAATTGCAAACCTTTTTAGGTAAAAGCTTCGGAACCTCGAGGAAACGAAGTTTGTAACCGCCGTTTTATTCAAAGCAGGCTCTTCGTTTCACTTAACTTTTTTGGTCCGAGCAAAGCCTTATTTCTGCGAACTTCGAACGCAACGAAATGAAGGCTTTTTTTTTAAAATTTTCTTGATGAGGAGCAAACTTATGTCTAAGAGCCAAACCTATATTGAACTAGATGACACCTACGGTGCCCATAATTATCATCCGTTAGACGTTGTCGTTGAACGTGCTGAAGGCGTTTGGGTATATGATGTTGACGGGAACAAATATTTGGACTGTTTAGCCGCCTATTCGGCCGTTAATCAAGGTCATTGCCATCCCAAAATCTTAGAAGCCGCTCAAGCGCAAATGTCGCGCGTTACTCTAACGTCACGCGCATTCCGCAACGACCAGATGGGCCCTTTCCTCAAAACATTGTGCGATATGACGGGTTATGAAATGGCACTGCCCATGAATACGGGCGCCGAGGCAGTTGAGTCTGCAATCAAGCTCATTCGTAAATGGGGATATCAAATCAAAGGGATTCCACAGGACAAAGCTGAAATCATCGTTTGTGACGGCAATTTTCAGGGGCGCACAGTTACCATTATTGGCTTTTCAAGCGAAGACCAGTACAAGGAAGATTTTGGACCATTTACGCCGGGCTTTATCAATATTCCCTATGGTGACACTGAAGCGCTGAAAGCTGCCATCAACGAAAATACGGCCGCTTTTATGCTTGAGCCTATTCAGGGTGAAGGGGGCGTCATCGTGCCACCAGATGGATATCTCAAAGAAGCATACGACATTTGCAAAGAAAACAACGTCTTATTCGTCGCCGATGAGATTCAAACCGGGTTTGGACGCACGGGCAAGCTTTTTGCGTGCGACCATGAAGATGTCAAAGCTGACATGACCATCATTGGCAAAGCGTTAAGCGGTGGTTTCTACCCTGTGTCTGGCGTTTTGGGAAGCAACGAAATTTTGGGACTCTTACGGCCTGGAGACCACGGCAGCACATTTGGGGGCAACCCGCTGGGAGCAGCCATTGGGCTCGCCGCTTTAAAAGCGCTTGACGAGGAAGGAATGGTTTCTAATTCGTATGAGCTAGGGGAATATTTCAAAGGCCGACTCAGTCGGGTTGAAAGCGACCATATTAAGGAAGTGCGCGGCAAAGGGCTGTTTATTGGCGTTGAGCTTCATGGACCTGCTCGCCGTTTTTGTGAAGCTCTTCAAGATAAAGGCATTTTATGTAAAGAAACACATGAAAATGTCATTCGATTTGCGCCACCACTTGTCATTAACAAAGATGAAATTGATTGGGCACTCTCTCATATTGAGCCAGTCTTAATGGCAGAATAAATTAAACGAGGTTCAACGCACTGCTAAATACGTTGAACCTCAAAGCTGTCACACTTATTTGCTCCGAACTCATTATCCTAAATTCTGAATAATCTGAGAATGTAACGATACTTCACATGATTACTGAGGTTACTCACAGATTGGCACAGAATTGGATGATAATGATTTTTGTTTAAATTGGCTCAGCCAGTCGGCCAGATCATTTTGGGTTCGCTGCTCGATATTAACGGCCGTTAACCCCTCAGCTAGCCGATACTCTGCCTGCCCTTCTTCAACAACCAG
>JBCCFD010000467.1:0-6183 GCA_039029915.1 Chloroflexota bacterium | reverse complement strand
CCCGGGTACGGGTTTTTGTCTGAAAACCACATTTTTGCTGAACGGGTGCTCGCAGCAGGCCTGACTTGGATCGGACCGAGCCCAGCGTCGATGGCAACAATGGGGAACAAGGCGGCGGCGAAGGCTGCGATTGCCGATACGGCCGTTCCTACCATTCCAGGTTATTCGGGTGACGATCAATCAGATGGCGCTTTTGCCACAGCCGCAGAGCAGGTTGGCTTCCCGGTTATGGTGAAGGCGGCGGCAGGCGGCGGCGGGCGCGGTATGCGGCTTGTAGCTAGCCTTGATGACCTAGAAGCCGCCTTAACGTCGGCCCGTTCTGAAGCTGAAAAAGCGTTTGGGTCGCCCGAGCTTTTGCTGGAAAAAGCGATCGTGAATCCGCGTCACATTGAAGTACAGGTGTTTGGTGATCAGCACGGCAATGTGATCCATTTGGGGGAACGGGATTGTTCCATTCAGCGACGGCACCAAAAGGTGGTTGAAGAAGCGCCAAGCCCTGCTGTCGCGCCTGAATTGCGTCAAAAATTGGGTGAGGCGGCCGTCTTAACGGCGAAAGCTGTCGACTACATCGGAGCTGGCACCGTTGAGTTTTTGCTTGATGACGTCGGTGATTTTTACTTTATTGAAATGAATACCCGCTTGCAGGTTGAGCATCCCGTTACTGAAATCATCACGGGGCAAGATTTAGTGGCGTGGCAGCTGCTGGTGGCCGAAGGTCAGCCGTTGCCGTTAACCCAAGCGCAGGTTGATCTTAACGGTCACGCCATTGAAGTGCGGCTGTATGCGGAAGACGCTAGCAATCAATTTTTACCGAGCACGGGCGTTGTGCACCACTGGCAGCCGCCAACAGGGGATGGGGTGCGGGTGGATCACGGCTTAAGGTCTGGTTTGGAAATTACGCCGTTTTATGATGCGATGGTGGCAAAAATTATTTGCTCTGGTGAAACGCGCGAGGTTGCCAGAAGGCGGCTCGCAAGGGCGTTGAAAAACACGGCCGTATTTGGGGTCATCACCAATCGCGCCTTTTTGCTGGAAACAACCGTTCATCCGACGTTTGTTGCTGGTGAAGCCACCACCAGCTTTATTGGGGATATGGCGCAGAAGGCAGAGGAAGTGGCTTCTGCTGCGCTGTTGGACGCCTTAGCCACGCTGGCTTTTTATCTTCAAAACGCAAAAGATCACGCTGGCGCCCTGCGAAATTGGCAAGGGCGACCGTATCGGTGTCGTTTTGGTGAGCGGGTTGTGGCATTAACGACCGTTGGCAGTAACAGCTATCAAACCGTTGCTGATGAACCGATTCACTTACAGGTGGTGAGCCAAACAGAAAATCGTCTCACCTTTGAGAAGAATGGGCTGCGCGATAGCTTTCTTTACGCATTCGATCGAGATGGGGTCCTGTGGTTACAGTATGGGGAAGCCACGATAACGTTTGAAAATTCACTTCATACCCCACCGGAAAATGCCGATTCAGCCTCAAGCGGCCAGATTACAGCGCCGATGCCGGGTGCTGTCATGCGCGTTGATGTGGCAGAAGGGGATACGGTGCAAAAAGGGCAAACCTTGCTTATTTTGGAAGCAATGAAAATGGAGCACACGATCCTAGCCCCAATAGATGGCACTGTCCAAAAAATTCTGGTATCTCAAGGTCAGCAAATGCAAAAGAAGGAGTTGATGATAATCGTTGGATAGACGACCAACCCTATGTTAAATTTTTGTCTATGGCTAATCAAATATTTGTAGTTCAGAGGAAAGTGGAAACAAATTCGAATCTCCTTTTCTGGTTATTTGGTTTCGTCCTGTTCATTGTTTCTTTTTTGCCAAGGGCTATTTATCCAGTTTCTCGTTCTCCAGTTTGGCACGAGCGAGGCCAGATTTTTATTGAGAATTTAACGCAAGGGGTATTCGAAAGTACGGTTCAATCCTCCCATCCGGGTGTTTTGACCATGTGGATTGTTGGGCTAACCCAGTGGGTTGGAAATTTATGGTTGGACGGAGCCTACTTTGACCAAGCATATATTAGACAATTAGAGTGGGAGATTTTTTCTTTAGCACTCGTCATTTCTTTAACAATTGTAATAACGTTTTTTTTATTAAAACGCCTCTTTGACCCGTTTGCGGCGATGATAGGGTCGCTGCTTTTGGCAGTTGATCCGTTTCACATTTCGATTTCTAAAACAGTGCACGTTGATGCGTTGATGAGCGTCTTAATGATGGTCTCGGCTCTAATGCTGTTGGTCTGGTTGAAAGAAGGCCAGGATGACCGGCAGCTGCTGATGCTCTCTGGTGTATTTGGCGGGTTGGGCATCATCACGAAAACGCCTGGTATTTTTATCTTACCTTATTTTGGGCTTGCCGTTATTAGCTGGCGTTTTTACACGCTTTGGCGGGCTGGGTGTCCGCCGTTTACGGTTCAGTCATCGCGGGGTAGCATCCCCCTATTTTTTAAATCCTTGTTTTTTTGGCTTATACCGCTGCTCTTGACGAGCTTCATTCTGACACCGTCTTTGTGGATAGCCCCAGGGTCTACGCTTTCTTTGATTATGTCCGGCAGTTTTAGTCATGTTCAGAATGCCCATCCTAATCCGATTGTGTTCTTAAATATGGTGTTTGAGGAAGACCCAGGCTGGTGGTTTTATCCCGTGAATATTGCTGTCAAAATGAATGAGGTCGTGTATGTCATGATGATCGGCGGTGTGTTGGCCTTGCTTCGCCCTGAAATAAAACGGCCGTATCGCCTCATGCTTCTTTTATTTCTGTTATTTGCACTGTTTTTTACGCTTCAAATGACGCTCGGTTCAAAAAAGTTTATGCGGTATGTCTTGCCAGCCCACCAGTTTATAATCTTATTTGCGGGGATTGGGTCAGTCAGTTTGTTTCGTACGTTTTCTAAGATTAGCCGATTCCAACGCCAAAGCGGTTTTATGGTGACCGTGCTGTTTTTAGCCACGCTCTCTTTTTCGCTTCATCCTTACTACGGCACACACTATAATTTTTTCCTTGGCTCAGGAAATTTAATCCTTGGTGAAAATATTGTTGCGGGTCAAGAACAGGGCGAAGGGTTAGACTTGGCGGCCGATTATCTGAACGGCTTGCCCAATGCGCAGCTGTTATCGGTTGGTGCTCAAATTAATGAATCATTTCGACCTTACTTTGTGGGCCGCGCCACCACGATGCTTGACCAAGACTTAGACTATCTCGTTTTCTCAAGAAACTGGACCATTCGAGGGATGAGTTCTGAGGAGTGGCTAGATAGCTGGGAGCGGTACCAGTATGAAGAGCCTAAATTTGTCGTGGAGTCTGGCAATGTACCGTTTGTCTGGGTGTATAAAACAATGCCGGAGCCGGCTGATGTGGCCAACAGTACGGCCGTTAATGCTCTCTATGGCAAGCAAATTGGGCTTCTGGGGTACCGTTTTGAACCCGCTCAAGTCATGCCGGGGGAATCGGTTAAGCTAACTTTGTTTTGGGAAATGACAGAACCGTGGCGTTTAGAGAACCCTGTAGAAAATAATTTCACAGTCTTCACACATTTGACTGATGAAACAGATAAGATTTATGGTCAGCACGATGGCCCACCTAATGATGGACGGTATCCGACATATCTCTGGGATTCAGGTGATGTGATAAAAGACGAACATCTCCTTGTGGTGGACTCAGACACGCCTGAAGGAGAATATCAATTCGCTATTGGCTTATATCACAGCGAACGTTTTAACCGTCTTGATGTGGTTGATAATGACGGAGAGGGGTTGGAAAACGGCCGTCTTTTGTTGGCCGGTCCAATCATCCTATCATCCAATTAACATTGTCCGAGAGGAGGAGCAATGAGTCAATCAAAATTACACACGCCAATCTGCGACATGTTTGGCATCCAATATCCAATTTTTTCTGCGGGGATGGGTGGCATTGTCTCTCCAGCGGGACCAGAGCTAGCGGCGGCTGTTTCAGAAGCAGGCGGACTTGGTGTGGTAGGCGGCGCTTTCGTGCCGCCCGAAGAGCTGCGCCGCTGGATATTGCAAATTCGCGAAATGACGGACAAACCGTTTGGGGTTGATACGCTGATTCCCTTTAGCGTGACGCAAGGCAACCTAGAAAACCCCATCAAGCTAGATGTGAATATCCCTGACGAACACGCCGCATTTGTCGAGCAGTTTGCCGAAAAATACGATCTCGGTGATTTACCCGAAGCCGATATCCCCATTTTCGACCCCGTCTTTATCAAAGAACAGCTTGAAATGGTTCTTGATATGAATGTGCCGGTTTATGTCGCTGGCATTGGCGACCCCGGTTATCTGATCACGCGCGCTAAAGAGCTGAATTTAGATATGAAAGTAGGCGTGGTGGTGGGTGCCGTGCGCCATGCTCAAAAATCGTTAGCCAGCGGCGTTGATTTTGTCGTGGCCCAAGGACACGACGGCGGTGGCCACAACTCAATTGTTGGCACGATGGCCCTTATTCCGCAGGTTGTGGACGAGGTTCAGGGGAAAATCCCCGTGCTGGGGGCTGGTTCAATCATGGATGGTCGGCAAATGGTGGCCGCCATGGCGCTTGGTGCTCAGGGCGTCTGGTGCGGCAGTGCTTTTCTAGCAACGCACGAAGCGCGCATCACAAAAGGCCAAAAAGAGATGCTGCTTCGCACGAAAGAGACGGGAACGGGTCTTTCAAAATATTATTCTGGGAAGCGGGCGCGCGTGATCAAAGGTCTCTTTTTGGAAGAGGCTGAGAAATCTGGCTTACCCGTTCTGCCGATGCATCAGCAGTTAACGATGACCGATCGCATTATGCGGGCCGCAGATGAACAAGGACGCGTTGATGTGAACCCTGGTGTGGCTGGTCAAGGGGTCGGGATGATTAAGGAGATTCGCCCAGCCGCTGACGTCGTTCATGCGCTTGCCGCCCACGCTACAGATATTTTAGACAAAGGGATATTGCAATCTTTATAAAACCGTAGGGACGCCGCTGCGGTTGCGCCTCTTTATTCATAATGACTCAATTCGCAACATATCTTCATCGGCAAACAGTGCTAACCAGTAAACCAGCGGAAGAAATTGCGTTTACTGGGTACTCGTGGCCCTACTTCAGTCAGGTTCAACATGAGCTTGAGCGGTTGCTTCAAAATTATCCATCATTATCTGTTAGACAGGTAAACTCTAATGAATATTATCGAATTCATTCCAAAGCATATGTAGATAAATTAAGATGGTTGTCGCAAGATGTGATTGTTGATGAGTCTTTAGAGTTAGGGATAGGATGTGATGGCTTGGCTTATTGCTTGCCGGGGTATGAATTTAGCTTAGGGGGTATGTATGAAGCCGTTGAAAAGGCCAAGAGCGGGCTGGTTGAGCGGGCTTATTGCTTTAGTTTAGGTGGACACCATGCTTTTCGTGAAACGGGGCACGGGTATTGCATTCTAAACCCACAGGCTGTGGCGGCTCGGTACGCTCAGGAATTAGGGTTTGAAAAAATTTTAATCGTTGATTGGGACCTGCATCACGGGGATGGAACTCAATCGATTTTTGCAAACGATAAAACTGTATATTGCCTTAGCATTCACAGCATTGCTGATTTGTACATGACCGTATCAAAGGGATTGCGCATGGCAACAACTGAATCTGGCCAGTCGATAGGCCACTGCAATATTCCCATTTTGGCTGATGCGTTTGACGACGATTTTTTTGAACATATGAATTTAGACGGCGAGTTTTATCGGGCGAAGGATAGCGTTAGAAAATTTGAAGAAGCCATAGAAAATGTGCCTTGGTTACCAGACTATATTTTTATTTTTTCAGGATATGATGCACATATTAACGATCAGGGTAGAGGTGTCATGAATTGGGATAATGAAGATTATCAATTTTTGACGCGAATCGTTTTAGAATTGTCAAAAAAGGCGGGATGCCCTGTCTTATCTGTGCATGGTGGTGGCTATACTCTTCCTGTAACGATTGATGCGGCCCTGAGTCATGTAGAAGTATTGGCTAAATTTTGAATGTGAAAATGGATCTGGAGACGGCAAAGAGAGAGTTAGGATATCATGCGGGACGCGGAGAATTAAATGGTTCACGCGTGGAAGAAGGCTTTTTGTGGCGTTTACGGCCGTATAAGAATTTGCATCTAGTTGAAGAATGCTTCCATCATATTATCGAATGCCTACGCGTGATAGGACCGAGCATTGCTTCTGAT
>JBCCFD010000466.1:0-6184 GCA_039029915.1 Chloroflexota bacterium | reverse complement strand
TCCACTTCCGTATCATTATTGAGGAGGATGGCGATTTCGCCTGTGGATGCCTCATACCCCGCATTGCAGGCACCGGTAAAGCCGCTGTTGTAACCAATTTCTAAAAAGATGGTGTCTGGATAATACTCAGCCACAAACGCTTTTGAGCCGTCAGTTGAGCCATTGTCAGCCAGAATCACCTCAAAGTCGGTGACGGTTTGCCGGGCTAGCGACCCTAAGCAATCTTCAAGATGGTGACGGCCGTTAAAATGCGGAATGATAATTGATGCTTTGGGCATAGGTGCGCTTCAAGCATCGGGATAAATCCCGACGCTATCCATTCTCTCATCTAATCAGCCAGACCAAGACAATCCAGAATAAAGGCGTACTCAAAGGCAATATCCTTAAGATAATCGTAGCGACCGCTTGAGCTGAAGTGACCAGCCCCCATGTGAACCTTGAAAAGGAGCTTGTTGTCGTTTGTTTTAACTTCTCGCAGTTTAGCGGTCCATTTGGCTGGCTCCCAATATTGCACGCGTGGGTCGTTTAACCCAGCCGTAATCAAAATGTGGGGGTAGGCTTGGGCAGTCGTATTGTCGTAAGGGGAGTAATCCATCATGTAGTGATAGTAGGTTTCATCATTAGGGTTGCCCCACTCTTCATACTCACCTACGGTCAGCGGAATGGAAGCATCTAGCATGGTGGTCACGACATCGACAAAGGGGACGCCAGCAACCACGACCTCGAAGAGCGTGGGCGCCATTGTGGTGACGGCACCCATGAGTAAGCCACCCGCGGAACGGCCGTTGATGGCGAGCTTCTCAGACACCGTAAACTGTTGGTCAATCAAGTAGCGAGCCGAATCAATAAAATCAAAAAAGGTGTTCTTCTTGTGTAAGAACTTCCCATTTTCATACCAGTGGCGGCCCATCTCCTGGCCACCACGAATGTGGGCAATCGCATAAACAAGTCCTCGATCAACTAAGCTCAATATCTTTTGATTGAAGGCGGGCTCCATGCTCGCTCCGTACGACCCATACGCATACAGCAAGCAGGCATGTGACCCATCTTTTTTAAACCCTTTTTTGTAAGCTAGGGAGATTGGAATTTGGGCACCGTCACGGGCTGAGGCAAAAATCCGTTCTGTCACATAATCATCTTTGTTGTAACCGCCTAGAACTGGCTCTGCTTTTAAGAAGTCTAATTCACGGCTATCCATGTCGTAATCGTAAATCGTGTCAGAGGTAGTCATCGAGGTGTAGCGAATGCGCAGCTTATTTGTTTTGGGAGAGGGATTATCACTACCATAAACAGCAAATACATCTTCGGAGAAACGAATGGTGTGATTTGTCCCGCTATCGAAATCGTAAACGTCGATGCAACGCAAACCATCAGCACGGCCAAAGACAGCCATATGATTTTCAAATAGCTGGGCGTACTGCAGCAGCTTGTCGGGATTATGTGGAATAACCGTTTGCCATTGAGAAGCATCGGTGTTGGAAACGGCCGTTTTCATCAGCTTAAAGTTGCTGGCGTCTTCGTTGGTTCTGATAAAAAATTCACCGTGCCGATGATCAAGATCATACTCAATTTTGGGACGTCTTTTGGCGAACAGGGCAAACTCCCCCTCCGGCATATTGGCATCTAAATAATAGATTTCGCTCGACTCAATGCTGTAACTCCCCAAAATGAGATAGGCATCATCGTTTGTTTTATCAATGTCCACACTAAAAAGCTCATCTGGCTCGTGGAACAGTTCAACATCAGAGTCAGCAGCCTGTCCTAGCGTGTGGCGCATCACCTTATATTCACGCCACGCCTCATTTTGAACTGTATAAAAAAGCGTTTGATTATCGTTTCCCCAGACTACGGTTGGCGCCACATTCGCAATCTGGTCCACAATTTCGCCAGTTGTTAGATTCTCAACAATCAGATTATAAACCTCTCCCCCAGCTGTATCTTGAGCATAAGCCATCAATTCCTGATTTGGGCTTATGATTATGGTGCCAATTTTGAAGTAGGGTTGCCCCTCAGCCATCACGTTTTCGTCAAGAATGATCGTTTCATTGGCGTCTAATGAGCCATGTTTGCGACAGTGAATGGGGTACTGTTTACCCTCTTCTGTTCGCGTATAGTAAAAATAATTTTTAATTTGAAACGGGACGGAGCTGTCCGTTTCTTGTATCCGCCCCACCATTTCCTCATAGATTTGCGTCCTGAGCGCTTCTAAATGGGTTGTCTTTAGTTCCGCGTATTTATTTTCAGCGCGAAGATGGGCCAGCACGGCCTCACTTTCTCGATCGCGAAGCCAATGATAGTTATCCACTCGTTGATGATTGTGGATTTCTAACAGGTGGGGCTTCTTTTTAGCAATTGGGGGATTAATGGTTGATTTCATAGGTTCTTTATAAATTCTGCTAGCGCTTCTTGCCATGGGCGAAATTTAACGCCAATAGCCGCGCCTGCCACATTATGCAGATGGCCGAAGGCAGGCGGTGTTGAGAGACGCTGAAACTCAGTGGATAGAATCGGTCTATTTTTGACGTGTGCTAAGCCAGCACATTTCAAAATCTCGTTGGCAAACTCCCAGCGGGAGCAATGCCCTTGATTGACTAAATGGTAAGTACCATACTGTTTGGTTTGAATGAGCTGCGTGATGGCAACGGCAAGATCATGAACATAGGTTGGGTTGCCAATTTCATCTGTAACGACTTGGATTTGACCATTTTTTCTAGCGTTATGCAAAATGGCGTGCACAAAATTTTTCCCTTCGGGAGCATAAAGCCAAGCTGAGCGAACAATGTAAAATTTATTCAGCAATCTCGTGACGTGATGTTCGGCAGCGGCTTTGGAATGTCCATATGGATTATTGGGGTTCAACGGTGCCCACTCGTTGTAACCAGACTCGTCTCGCCCTGAGAACACTTCATTGGTACTAATATGCACCATTTCAATATTACGCTCTTGGCAAATCAGAGCTACGTTTTGGGTGCCTAAGCCATTAATTTTATACGCTAATTCGGGGTCTTTGGCGCAACCATCCACATTGGTATATGCGGCGCAGTGAATAATGATATTGGGTTTGGCCTGACAAACGGCCGTTTCTAGCTGCTGCCGATGGCTAATATCGACGTCTGGTAAATCGGCGATGAATAAGTCATGATGATTTAATTGTTGTTGAAGCGCGGTTCCTAACTGCCCGTTGCCGCCTGTGATGAAGATGCGCATCGTTCCACCTCTTAAAAAGCCATTCACATGCTGTATTCAGGTCATTTGAAGATTTTCTGTGAATCACTTTCTCTTCCTATTCTGCTCTATTTTGCTAACACCAGTACAAACAATTCGGCGGATTATACCGTGGTGGCGTCTGAAAGGCATTTGAATCAGCCAGAATAGCTATCCCAAGCAAGCGTCAATCGCTATCTTTATCTGCCTCTTCATTTACATCGAGGCGGAGCCGCTCCTTTAAGCTAGACACCACCATATTCATGGCCACCTTGTTCATACCGCCGTGAGGAATAATCACATCCGCAAATCGCTTGCTTGGCTCCACAAACTTCATATGCATTGGGCGTACCGTCCCTAAATATTGACTGATCACATTGTCTAAATCGCGGCCCCGCTCATCAATATCACGCTTAAGGCGGCGAATAAAGCGAATATCTGAATCCGTATCGACAAAAACTTTAATGTCCATCAGCTCACGCAGCTTGCGCTTGGTAAAAATCAAAATACCATCCACTAAAATAATCGGGGCTGGCTCTACTAAAACAGATTCTTCTGTGCGGGTGTGGCGCGTAAAGTCATAGACTGGTACGTGAACGGTCTTGTGCTGCAAAAGGTGCTTGATATGCTTCACCATCAGCTTCGTTTCAAGCGAATCAGGGTGATCAAAATTAACTTTGACGCGTTCTTCAAGGGAAAGATGTGTTAGGTCCCGATAGTACGCATCGTGAGGCAGATAAGCAATTTTGGAGGTGCCAACGACCTCAAGAATTTTTTTAGCGACTGTCGTTTTTCCCGAAGCGGTGCCGCCAGCCACAGCAAATACAATCGGTTTTTTCAACATCTTCTCTCCTCAAGTGAAGGTGGCACGTGGCAGGTGGCACGTGGCGTGTGGTTTATTCTTCTCTAAATTGGGGGAATTTTATTGATATTTTTTTATCAGCGCCAGTTGAGGGGGTTCAACGCACGACAAGCGATGGTTAAGCACCTATGAAGCCCTTCAAGTAGGGTGTCAGAGCCAACACTGAGTAGCGGCTGAGTGCCCTCGAGCCTGTTAAGGGGCCTGTCGGAGCCAGAGCGGGACAGCATATTGTTTTCTGGCTTTGTAAACCATAGGGTGAAGCCTTCGACAAGCTCAGGCACCGAGGCGATGGCAATAAAAAATGCCCTGACGAATCAGAGCATTTCCTTAGTGAGCCGAAAACGAGATTTGAACTCGTGACCTAACGATTACGAATCGTTCGCTCTACCAACTGAGCTATTCCGGCAAGTTATATTTTTACTATAGACCCACATTATAACAATTGGGATTTTGCATGACAAGAGCAGGTATGACCAAAGTTTTATCGGTTCTAAAAGCCCATAGACCGACCCACAATTTCCTTCATGATTTCATTGGTGCCTCCGTGAATCGGATCGACGCGAACGTCGAGGAACAGCTTGGCGATGGGGTATTCAAGCATATAACCATACCCACCGTGCAGTTGGAGGCATTGATCGATGACTTTTTTGGCAATGTCCGTTGACCACAGCTTACACATCGCCGCTTCATCCGCCGTTAATGTGCCCTCCACCTGCTTCATGATGCAGTCGTCCATATACACGCGCCCTACAGTGAGCTCGGTCTTCATTTCGGCTAATTTAAAGCGGCTGTTTTGGAATTTTCCGATGGGCCGACCAAAGGCGGTGCGCTCTTGGCAATATTGGATGGTGTGTTCTAAGGCGGCTTCGGCGGCCGTAAAGGCGCCAAGGCCAATCAAAAGGCGCTCTTGGGGCAGATTGTGCATCAAATAGCGGAATCCTAACCCTTCTTCACCCAACCGATTTTCAACGGGGACTTTGACATCTTTAAAGAACAATTCGGCCGTGTCTTGGGCATGACGGCCGATTTTTTCCAAATTACGGCCTCGTTCATACCCTGCCATCCCCTCTTCAACCACAATCAGACTGGTACCCTTTGCCCCTTCTTTGGGGTCCGTTTTGCAATACACGATGGCGATGTCGTTCAGGATGCCGTTAGAGATGAAAGTTTTTTGGCCGTTCATAACGTAATGGTCGTCTTTTAATACGGCCGTTGTTTGTGCCCGCTGCAAATCGCTCCCCGCATTCGGTTCCGTCATGGCCAACGATGAAATATATTCACCCGAGGCCAGCTTGGGTAGCCACCGTTTCTTTTGTTCTTCGGTGCCAAACGCCAGAATGTACGGCACAACCAGCTCATTCTGCACCGCAAAACCGGGACCATGCCCCCCCACCAGCGACATCTCTTCAGTGAGAATAGCGTTGTAGCGATAATCATCCACCCCCATGCCCCCATACGCCTCAGGCACATCCATGCACAAAAAGCCGTTTTCGCCCGCCTTGAGCCACACTTCCCGAGAAACAAGGCCCTCTTTTTCCCACTGTTCATGGTAAGGCACGATTTCTCGCTGGACAAATTGACGGACGGCGTCTCGAAACATGAGATGTTCTTCGGTTAAATGTTTTGGGTTCATGGGGTCTCCTCGTATTTGCTTTAAGCTGGGCGTGATTTTACTTTGGTTTGAAGGGATTGGAAACGGCCGTTTCTCTACCCAACCCCCTTACCAGCCAGATAGACGATTTCTACAAACCTCAATGCAAACGATAAACCAAGCAAGAAATCGTATATCTTGCCTAAATCCATTCCAAATGCGCAAACTAATATCTACCCTACAGATTGCAGAATATGTAAGCAGCGTTTATACTGGATTTAATTCTCGTTTTTGTCCGTATTGAGGGTTTATCCCGACACACATTCTGCATAAACCCCCAACAATCACAAAAAGCCGACTAAAATTCTTCTTTAGACCCTTTAAGACGTTAGAACCTTTCTGAGTATGAGCTATTTTCAATTAGTCGTAAATGCCGATATTAGAAAAATAGAGGACATCCAAAGATGCTTGGATGAAATAATTGAAAGTGGCATTAAGGTCTTAACTGTCGAACAATTTATTCAGGC
>JBCCFD010000465.1:0-6211 GCA_039029915.1 Chloroflexota bacterium | reverse complement strand
CAAATTTTTGATTGGTACCCCGATGATTTTGTATTGAAAAAACGGCCGTCTATCGACCTGCAGAGCAACGATCTGTATGACTTAATAAAAGATAACCAGCGTTTCATTTTGAAAGCGTATCTCAAGGCGGATGAACAAGAAGAAGCCCCCCGCCGTGAGTTTCAGGCACTAACGCTTTTAGAAGCCACAGACCTAGCACCCAAGCCTATCTTTTTTAACCCTCAAGCTGGTCCATTTGTGATTTATGAATTTATGAAGGGAGAGATGTGGGATAGAAAACGGCCGTCTTCCTCTCAGCTAACAGAGTTGGCCGACGCGTGGCTAACAATTAACGCTGTTCAAAATGAGCAGCACTGGCTGGCTCGAGGATCACAGCATCCGATTCGGTATCCATGGGTTAAGAAGATGTTTTATGAGTACGGCGCTTGGCTTGAAACGGCCGTTTATGCCAACAAAGCAACGATCAAACGGCTCAATCAATCGCTTCAGCACATCAAGCCAATTTTCCAAAAAATCGCAGAAACGACCCCAAAGCGGCTCTTTTCGCGCTCCGACCCACGCTTTGCCAACTTTATCGAGCGGCCAAACGGCCGTTTAGGGATGATTGACTGGGAAGATAGCGGTTGGCACGACCCCGCCTATGCCACGGCTGATTTACTGCTCCACGCCAATCAGGAGGATTTGCTCACCCTAGACGAGTGGCAACCGTTTCTAAACCCCTATTTTGCAGAACGGACCAGAACCGATCCCCAATTTGAACAACGTTTTGTGTGGTATATGGCAGTGCTTCCCTTCTTTTGGCTGGGTCTTTTTCTCAAGCTGAGCATCACGCACCATACAAATGGTACATTCGATCAATGGCAAATTAATCAGCTCCCCGCCGCTGAGCGAATTGCGAATTATTGGCGTTGGGTGGAAAAAGGATCAATTGTATAGATGATGCAATCCAAGTTAGCTTAGTGCAAGGATGACTTGCGACCTACCACTTGCCACTTTGCACCCTGGCAGCTCTGCCACTCCCCTACCCAATAAATCGACTTGTCTTCCTTGCCGTAATAATCTCCGTGTTCATGCCAACCCAGTGCAGGCTGCCGTTGTAACGGCCGTGTTCAATCTTGACGCAGCGATCCATCACCACTTTCAGGCCAGCCTCTTCGGCCAGTTTGGCCGCTTCCATATTGACAACCCGCAGCTGCATCCATACCGCTTTCGCCCCAATTTCGATCGCCTGCTTGACAATATCGACACATTCTTCAGGACGACGGAAAATGTTAACCAAATCAACCGGATCAGGTATCGAAACCAAATCAGGATACGCTTTCTCCCCATAAATTTCAGTGGCTCGCGGATTAACAGGAATAACGCGATACCCTTCGTAATTCAAATATGAGGCCACAAAATTGCTAGGTCGCTGTTTTTTAGGAGACAATCCGACCATTGCGATCGTTTTTGTGTTAGTCAAAACCTCACGAATCAAGGCTGGATTGATATATTTGTCTCTTACCTCATCCGGTAAGACGGTGTTCATGCTAACGTCGCTTGCAAGGCTTGATCCAGATCCCATAGCAAATCCTCCACACTTTCTAAACCAATTGATAAACGAATGGTGCCGGGGTTAACTCCAGCTTTTTCTAGCTCTTCATCCGTCAAACGCTGATGCGTCGTTGACGCTGGATGAATGACCAGACTGCGCGCATCTCCCACATTGGCAAGATGGGAGAAGAGATGTAATGATTCGATAAATTGCCGTCCCGCGTCGCGCGGATTTTCCGCTTTGATGCCAAAGGTAAAAATCGCTCCGGGGCCTTTGGGTAGATACTTTTTAGCCAGCTCGTGATAGGGACTATCGGGTAAGCCAGCGTAAGCCACCCAATCCACCTGTGGATGATCTTTCAAAAATTCAGCCACCGCCTGGGCATTGGCCACGTGCCGCTCCATCCGCACGGATAGCGTTTCTAAACCCTGAATCATCATAAACGCGTTAAACGGTGATAAACTGCTCCCCATATCCCGCATCGTCACCGTTCGCGCTTTCATCAGATAGCCATAGTGGCCGAACGTTTCATAAAATTTCAAATTATGCTGTTCTGGAGATGGGTCAGCGATCGATGGGTAGGTGCTAAAGTCAAACTGTCCTGAATCCACAATCACCCCAGCAATGGAGTTGCCATGCCCACCTAAGAACTTGGTGGCTGAGTGGGTCACAATATCGGCTCCAAAATCGATGGGACGACACAAATACGGTGTAGCAAAGGTGCTATCGACGAACAGCGGCACGCCGTGCGCATGAGCCAAGGCTGAAAGACGTTCTAAATCTAAAATACTGCCGCTTGGATTCCCAATCATTTCTCCGTACATCGCTTTGGTTTTTGGCGTCATCGCCTTTTCCCATGCCTCGATGTCGGTGGGATCTACAAAGTTCACATGGATACCCAGCTTGCGGAACGTGTGGGTAAATTGGGAAACAGTACCACCATACAGATGCGAAGAGGCAACCAGTTCATCCCCAGGAACCAGCAAGGTCATCAGGGCAATAAATTGGGCCGCCATGCCGCTAGCTGTGGCCAGTGCTCCCGTTGCGTTTTCGAGTGAGGCGACGCGTTCTTCAAATACGGCCGTTGTTGGATTGTTCAGCCGCGTGTAAATATTGCCGTACTGCTTCAGCTCAAACAGCTGCGCCGCAAAGCTTGTGTCATCAAATACATATGACGTCGTTTGGTAGATTGGCACCGCCCGCGCTCCAGTTTGCGGATCAGGGATATGTCCAGCATGCAGCATTCGCGTTTCAAAACCAAATTTTCGTTTCTTTTGACTCATAAGCACCTCGTGACCTGATTATAAGTTGCAAGGTAGCAGAGTGGCAAAGTTACAGGGCGGTTCGTCGTTATTGGTGAGTGGTTCGTATCAGGCAACCTCATCAATTGCCTCCCTCTACACTCTACACCCCATCACTCCCACACGCCACCACTCCCTCGCCCGTTCGCTCCTCGCCCCGTCGCCCCGACTTTCTGTTATACTAACTATGAGAAATAGGTGGTGCTTTGCATGATCAAAAGTAAACCGGGACAACGTGTTGCATTTTTACCAACGGCTGAAGTGGGACCTCTCGCTGAATGCTTGACTGCTTTTGCCAACAGCGATGGCGGACTTGTGGTTTTAGGGCTGGATGACAACGGCCGTTCCACCGAAGCCATCTGGGAAGAAGAAGCTGAAGGTGCGCTACGCGAAGCGGCTCGTCGCTGTCGGCCCCCTGTCCCCAGCCAGTGGGAAAGTGTGGAAACTCCGAGCGGTATCATGATTGGCATTAACGTCACCCGCAGTAGCGATTTACACACCCTCGATGATGGGCGCGTTTTTGTGCGCAGCGGCGCGTTCAACCGCCTGCTTACCGGTGAAGAAGTGCGCAACCTCGCCAACAGCAAGAATACGGCCGAATATGAAACGGAAGTTGTGCCCGGTGCCAAACGGGAAGATTTAGACAACGATATCATCCGCGACTACTTTGATCGCCGGGAAGCCCGTGGTCAAGCCCGCACCGCCTCAACAGACCAGCTTCTCTTTGAAATTGGGGCGACTGACCGAGAAGGCAACCCTACTACAATCGGTATTCTTTTATTTGCTAAAAATCCACAGATGTTTTTCCCGCAGAGCGGCATTGTGTTTGTGCGGTTTGCCGGTACGGAACCTCGCGGGGAAGATGGGGGTGTGGGATACGGCCGTAGAGACGAAATCAGCGGCCCACTGGCTCGCGTTGTGGAGCGAGCGTGGAACGTCATCTTTGAGGAGATGCGCGTTGGGGCCACCGTCGACAAGCTCGAGCGCAAAGAGCTAACCGAGTACCCTCGCTTTGCCGTCCGCGAGGCGCTGGTTAATGCCGTGGCTCACCGTGATTATCGCATTCGGGGTCGCCGCATCGAAATCCGCATGTATTCTGATCGTCTTGAAATCATTAGCCCAGGGGGACTGCCCGGCTATATGACCGTTGATAATCTGGTTGAAGAGCATTTCTCACGCAATCCACGACTCGTCAACGGGCTATTTCAATGGGGGTATATCGAAGAGTTAGGGCTAGGCATCGATCAGATGATTGAAGAGATGGTGCAGGCTGGGCACGAACCCCCTAAATTTGACGCCAAACCGCACGCCTTCACCGTCACTTTACATAACAAACGAAACGAGCGGGCTGTTTCCCCTAAATGGACCCGCAACATGAACGAGCGTCAAACCCGGGCTCTCAATTATGTTCGCGAAAACGGCAGCATCACCAACCGCGAATATCAAAAGCTGTGCAATAACGTTTCTGCCGAAACGCTCCGCCTCGATCTCGCTGACCTTGTCGAGCGCAGCATTCTCCTCAAAATCGGCTCTAAAAAAGGCACGCACTACATTTTGAAGTGAGCAATCTTTTAGCATTTTTTTGCAACAATGTTTAATGGGAGATCATGTCGTCTAATTGGAAACAATTGATTCCAAACTTCAAGCAATATTCATACTATGCTGGCATCACGACCGCTTTTGCAGAAGTTGTTGCCGCTGGTGTCAAACAGCTTGCTTTGAGTCATCCATACACTGCCGAAGAGCTAGTGATTATGAAAGAGCCCACTAAGCTGATTGCTAAAGAACACGGTATCACGATGCGAGTAGAAGGTGAGCTTTTGATTACCCCACTTTTTCCAGCCAATATCGCAAAAGACAAATTTGTCATTTTTCTAATGCAAAATGATGCGGTTTGGGACCAGTATCAGGCATTAAAAAACGCTACGATGCTCCCAGAGCAACTTGCTTGGGAATTCGGCCGTTTATTGAGTTATGATGACGCCAGCATTCAACGAATGCTAAATCGCTCAAAGTAAATTTAATTGTCTATTAACTCAAGCTTATATCGGCTTGGTCTGACGGTTGGGATTCATCAGCTTGCACCCATACCCCATTAAAATATTAATCCCCTTGTTTATAAAAAGCATCAAATACATTTTGAAGTAAGCAACCTTCACACAAAGAAAAGAGGGATGCAAATTAAATTTGCATCCCCTTTTGTATTTACTAAAAAGCTTATTTTCCTGTTAAGTGTTCCGAAGTTTCTAAGTTGAAAACCCTGTTAGATAAAAGCTTCGCAACCTCGAGGAAACGAGGTTTGCAGCCATCGTTTTCTTCTAAGCAGGCCCTTCGTTTCACTTAATTATTGCTGGTATCGCTCTGCATACTCAAAATCAAGGGTGAAGTTGAGGGTTCTTGCAGTTTCAGCAGTCAGGAGCGCTACCGGAGCAAGAAGACCTGATTCTGTCATTTCAAGACAAGGAATGCCGCTGTGTGGGTACGGTTGAAGACAAGAGGCAGTAGGCGTTTCAGCCACTAATCCAGGTACGCCCAGATGTGAATAAGGTTCCCAATGAGGATAAGCCAAAGCCACTGTTGACGCGTCATAGCGTCACCTTCTTCTTGGAAGCCAGCAAAGTTGAGATAACGGGAGCCATCAGAAAAGGGGGGCACATCGTCGATAAGGTTTTGAACCCAAGCTATATTGGCTTCATCGTCCGCAGCCTCTTCCCAGTTAACTTCAACACCAAGCAAGAAGGCGGATTGACGGCCGTAAAATGCGCTATCATCTTCAGTGAAATACTTCACCGCGCCACCAATATGCCAAACGTCTACCGTGCTGAAGGGTGAGACTTGCTGCTGGGATAGATTAAACGGCCGTTTAACGTCGCTTCAAAGGCCGTAACCGCTGTGGCGCTTAGTCGTTTTTTACTGTTTTCAAAAAACATCGTCATCAGATTTAACTCCTTGCTTGTTCAATTTCAAATAAGTAACAACAGGATAAAAAACGGCAGTTCCCCGCTCATTCCCCAGCC
This sequence comes from Chloroflexota bacterium, assembly GCA_039029915.1. GTDB lineage: Bacteria > Chloroflexota > Anaerolineae > Promineifilales > Promineifilaceae > QQUD01. Next base: position 359 of record JBCCFD010000465.1, on the reverse strand, counting down.
ATTCCTCTATGCACTTATTTGATTTTGTGTTTCTTTAGGCAATCAGATGACAATCGTTTTTACTTTGTCAGCCAGCAGTCTGGCACAAAGTCTGAAAGCGTCATGGGGTAGGATGCTTGCTCTCCACAGTTTTCAGTGAGGAGCGGAATCGATTCAACAAACTGATTAATTGGCTGCATGATTTGCCACCCGACCAGCAAGAGCGTAAGCACAATGAGCAGCCCGATTTTTTTTAAATGTTTTGATAAATTTGACATCGTTAATCTCCTATAAAGTGTTCCGAAGTTTCTAAATTGAAAACCCTGTTAGATAAAAGCTTCGGAACCTTGAGGAAACGAAGTTTGCACCCCTCTTTTTAT
>JBCCFD010000464.1:0-6215 GCA_039029915.1 Chloroflexota bacterium | reverse complement strand
CTACATTATAGGGCCTTCGGCGACAGTCGTAAGCGACACGAAAACTATCACCTGTCACGAAAAAAAAAAAAAAAAAGAAAAACCCAGCTGGATGTATTTTCGTCTCGTCAACCGTTTATTCATGATTTTGTATCTTTTCCACCTCATCTGCTTGGTTCATCTTGACATTGTCATAGTGTTCAGCATGACATGCCTTTTGTTAAGCTATGTTGTGAAACACTGTACTAAGTGAAACGAAGCTCCTGTTTTGAATAAATCGCTGGCTTTAAACTTCGTTTCTCCGAGGTTCCGAAGCGTTTAGCTAACAAGGTTTTCAAATTAGAAACTTCGGAACAAACATTGCTTAATGACGTTCTGAAAAAGGAGAAAAGAAAGTATAAGTAAACGTCCAAATTGTTTGATTCTTTCTTTTCTCACCTCATATATTTTTGTTTCCCCTAAGATATGCTCCGCCTATTTTCCATTTAATTGCCAAGTAAGTTATAAATATAGGTTGCGCTTTGGTCTTAGAACTTTTTGTGATCTAAGTACGTATTGCCAATCGATCGTCGTCAAAAAGTTGTGAAATCAGAACAAGTGAGGATTAATGATTGAAGTTCGTGATCTGAAAAAATTCTACGGTGAAGATAATGAGATAAAAGCTGTAGATAGCGTTAGCTTTTCATGTCCTAATGGCCAAATAACTGGGCTTCTTGGCCCAAACGGGGCGGGAAAAACAACCGTTATGCGCATCATATCTGGTCTAATAAAGCCAATGGCAGGGACCGTTATCGTTGATCAGGTTGACGTTAATAATGACCCGGCTGGTGTCCGTCAAAAGTTAGGCGTGCAAGGAGATATGGGGGGCGTTTATCCTCGGTTGACCCCGCGCGAGCAGTTTCGTTACTACGCTAAATTTTATGGGTTGAAAGGGCAATCGCTTGAAGAGCGCATTGATTCTGTGGTTAAAGAATTAAATATGGCGGATATTGCCGATCGGAAAGCGGAAGGCTTTAGCCGTGGACAACGGCAAAAAATCGTTCTCGGCCGAGCCCTAGTTCACAACCCTTTAAACGTCATTTTAGATGAGCCTACCAATGGCTTAGACGTGATGGCGGTTCGCGAGACGCGTGAATCGATACGGGCGATGCGCGATCAGGGTCGCTGTGTGCTGTTTAGCACCCACTACATGGATGAAGCAGAGCGGCTTTGCGACAACATTGCCATCATTGTAGACGGTAAAATTGTTGCCTCTGGCACCCCGCAAGCCTTAAAAACCCAAACAAGTAAAGAGAGTTTGGAAGATGCTTTTGTGGCTTTGGCGGGCGACTGGCGAACAAGACAATAAATAACTGTAAGCGACTTGTGCAAATAGGACCTGAATCAGTGAAAAACTGATTGACTGGAGTAAATCAGTGCAAAATATTTTGAATGTTTGGCAAAAAGAGTTATTAGACATTATTCGGGATCGAAAAGGAATGCGACAATCCCTGCTTATTCCATTAGTGATCGGCGTTTTTTATGCAGTCATCAACCCTCTGCTCGGAACGCTTATCTCATCTAGCAGTGATGATGTGCTTGTTCTACCTGTACAAGGGCTAGAATATGCAGACGAAGATTTTATTGAAACCTTTACACGATTTGGCATTGAGCTCGAACCATTTGAAGGGGACATGGAAGCGGCTATTGTACGGGCGGAAGAACCGGCTGGCTTGATTTTTAGCGAAGGGTTTGGTGATAATATAGCTGAACGTGAAGCGGCTACCCTAATTGTGCGCACGAACAGCACGGCTGGCGGACCGTTTCAAGGGGGTATTTCCCTGAACCGGCTTGAACTGGCATTGACAACCTATAATCAGCAAATCACGGTTGAACGATTAACTGAACAAGGGGTCGATCTTTCGGTCCTCGCCCCTGTGACATTAGATTCAGAAGATTTAGCAACGCCGGTCCAGATTGCTGGTAGTGCGGTTGCTTTTTTCTTGCCAATTTTGATTGTGACAAGCGCTGTGGCTGGGGGGCAGTTTATTGCAATTGACGTCACGGCCGGTGAAAAAGAGCGCGGCACGCTTGAAGCTTTATTGGTGACACCTGCTAAGGATTGGGAAATTTTTATTGGCAAGCTGTTGGCAGTGTTTGTTATTACGGCCGTTCCTATTGTTCTCACGCTGGTTGGGTTTTGGGCAACCACGCTTGTTTTGCCAGAATCGATGACCAATGGCGCAGGTGCCCTGCCGCTGGCTGTCATTGGCATTGTGCTCCTGCTAACCTTGCCACTCGCTCTTTTTGTGGATGTGATACTAATGGTGTTGAGCATTCGCACCCGTGACTTCAAAAGCGCACAGTCTGCCATTAGTCCTGTCGTGATGGGGGGGATTTTTGTTTCGATGGCAGCGGCTTTTGTGCCGCCAACTGCGAGCCTGCCGTTTTTGATTCCCGTTTATGGAACAGCGGCTGTGGTTGGTACATTATCAACAGGCGGCGTGATTCCAGCTAATGCGGTTTTGTTTAGTGTGCTAGGGTGTTTGGTGGGAACGGCCGTTGGCATCCTCATTGCCTTACCTATGTTTAATCGGGAGCGGTTGCTCTATACCGTCTAGGTGCAAATAAACCTATCGTGAAGTCTGTATGGGCTGGATTTTCCAACTCGCGCAGTGGCGAATAGGAGGAGATGCTCCGAAACCTCCTCCTACTTCACGCTAATGGGTAAAAAAACTGTACTCCTATCCTGCTTTGCCCGATAGATTTAATATCATTCATTTTTTACCAAACAACGTGATAAAATTTAATCTGTTTGTAGGTGTAAATGATGACGCTCATCTAAAGGATTAGCAGAGAAATGGAATCTCTTAATTTTTTAATTCGCCCACTTGAAAAACGGGACGCAGGAGTAGTTCAAGATGTGGCTCTGGCATCATGGCGACACACCTATCAAAATATTTTCCCCGACTCATTTATTGTTCAATTTATTCAACAAAACTATGCACCAGAACGAACAGAATCTTTAGTTGCTATGCTCGATTCTGGTAGACACCATTTTGTTGTGGCTGAGGTAGACAGCAAAGTCGTCGGGTTTTGCCATCTGGCGAAAACGGATGAGGGTATTCAACTGCTGCGGGTTTATATACGGCCGTCACACATGCGCTTAGGCATTGGTCGGGCATTTCTGCAAGAAGCAGACCAGTACGTACGATTCCATAATTACCCCTATTACTTTTGTTACGTTCATTCACAAAATGAAATTGGCAAAGCCTTTTATCTTAAAAACAACTTTGTTCGACAGCGCCAAAAAGATGTAGGAGATGAACAATATTTGAAGAAGTGGGTTTTGGATAACTAGCGGATGGTGCTAGAGCAGAGGGACATTGAATACAAATGAAGCGAAATATTTTTTCAAAACCAAAATTTGAGCCCCAAACGAGCAATCAGTATCGCATCCCAGTGCGTAGCGAGGTGACTTTAGGTGCCACAATAACACGGCCAATTGCAAACGGCCGTTTTCCAGCCCTCGTTTGGTATGATCCTTACCGAAGCTGTGTAGATGGCAAGCCAGATGCCAAATCGATCTACTTTGCGCAGCGCGGCTATGCTTTTGTTTATCTAAACGTGCGTGGAACAGGTAATTCCTCTGGTTATAGCACCGACGAGTATACGATTCATGAAACCCAAGATGGCGTCGACGCCATTGCTTGGCTGGGTCAGCAGGCTTGGTGCAGTGGCAAAGTGGGCATGCTGGGGGCGTCCTACAGCGGTTTTAATACCCTACAGGTGGCTGCCGAAGCACCACCCGAACTGAAAGCAATTGCCCCCGCTTACTTTACCGACCGCCGCTACACGGATGACTGCCACTACAAAGGGGGCTGTTTACGGGGCTACTACGATTTTATGGCGTACGGGCTGTCGATGGTGGGCATGAATGGATTGCCGCCGCTTCCCGAAGCGGCTGGGGGGGATTGGTCAGAAATTTGGCAAACGAGGCTCGAAAAGTGCGAACCATATCTGCTCAAATGGTTTGCACATCAGACCGAAGATCCGTATTGGGCGGTTGGCTCGATTGCGGGACATTATCACAAAATCAAAGCCGCCAGCATGCTGCTGGCGGGGTGGAATGATGGCTATCTCAATCCGCCGCTGCGTGTTTTTGAGCAACTGGAAGCACCAAAGAAACTACTCATCGGACCGTGGTCTCACACCTACCCAGATGAGTCTCACTGTGGTCCACGAATCGATATTTATTTTGAACTGCTTCGCTGGTGGGATTATTGGCTCAAAGAGATGGACAATGGGGTGATAGATGAACCGGCCGTACAAATGTACGAGCGGGAGCATGAACAGCCTATCACCAATCGGACGAACATTGCGGGTCGGTGGCGCATGGCGCAAGAATTGCCCAAAAACAGCCCGAACGCTTTATTTTTGAGCAATAACCATGCCTCGGAGCAACGGGCTGATTCAGTAGGACAAGCTACCGTCCCTTATCTGCCAGCCGCTAGTCGAAACGGTGGCCTATGGGATGCCGGTACGCCGTTTATGCTGCCCGGTGAGCAGTCTGAAGATAGCGCACGGGCGGTGAATTTTAAAACGGCCGTTCTTTCCAGCGACCTCTCAATTTTAGGTAACCCAACCTTTGATTTATACATTAGCAGCGACGCCCCCGTGATGCCTGTAGCGGTGCGTTTGCTAGATGTGACCCCAGATGGCACGAAGGTGCTGGTCAGCAAGGGGATTCTCAACGCCACTCGTCGCAATGGGATGGACAGCCCCGAACCGCTTGTTCCTGGTGAAATAACACGTGTCGCATATCATTTAGAAGCGACTAGCTGGCGATTCAAAGCAGGACATCATATTCAAATTAGTATCAATGGCTCTGATTTTCCTAACGTGTGGCCTACGCCTCACGAGGGCAATTTAACAGTCCACTGGGGGCCAGAGCACTCTTCTCAAATCACACTGCCCGTGTGGAACGGTGGAGATGAGCCAGCTTTCGACTATTTACCATCTACTAGCAAAATACGGCCGTTTGGCACCATTGATATCCCGTGGAAAGTGACGCATGATGTGCTGGTGGATGAATACCGGCTGCATACGGAGCGGGGCAACGGCACCATGTGTGTTTCTAATCGTAACCCAGCCCAAGCGTGGATCAACGCCACTCACCGTCACGTGCAAAAGTGGCCCGGTGCGGAAGTCGTCTCTGAAGCAGAAGGGATGATGAGCAGCACGGAAACCCATTTTGTGATTAATATTGCTCTCAATGTAACGATGAACGGTAAGCCATATTTTCAGAAAAGCTGGAGCGAAACGTTTGAACGGATGTTGTTGTGATTAGGGATTGGAGATTAGGGATTGGGTAATTGATAGGCGGTTTTGGCCTCTTTTTTGAATATAGATGATTGAAGCCGTTCCTATTTTATTCAGGACTTACGCACCCTGAGCCTGTCGAAGGGATAAGAAAGACACTTCGACAGGCTCAGTGACCGCTATTTGCGTAAGTCCTATTATTAAAATATTGTTGATAAAAACAAAATCCGCGTAATCTGTGTAATCCGCGTTCAAGCTTTAAAAAAATGAAACATCCATTACTGGGCACACAAAAAATTGAGCAAATGCCTGAACCATATTTAGCTGAACACGGCCGTATCTTTGCTAGCTTTGGAGAAAATACCCAAGATTCAGGCAATATTTCTTACAGCGTTCAAATAGGCGAAGAGCGTTTCTTTGTGAAGACGGCCGGATTTCCGAATGATCCCAAACCGCTTTTGAAACATCCCGAGCGTGTGGCTTTGTTAGAAACGGCCGTTACGATCTCCAACATCTGTTCCCACACCGCTTTGGTAAATTTACATCATGTTGTTCAATCCCCGCATGGCCCAATGCTTATTTACGAATGGGTGGCAGGTGAACTAATTCGAAGCGTCATGCCTCGATTCCGAGCCTTAGCCGTTCCAGAAATTCTAGCCGTGCTCGATGTTATTTATGATCTGCATGTTGATTTAGCCGAGGCAGGCTGGGTGGCGCTTGATTTTTATGATGGCTGCTTGATTTATGATTTTGACACGAAAGTCGTGCGGGTTATGGATTTGGATTTTTATCACAAACGGCCGTTTATCAACAAAATGGGTCGCCTCTTTGGTTCCTCTCGCTATATGTCACCCGAAGAGTTTGAACTTGGGGCTACGATTGATCAGCGAAGCACAGTGTTTACGATGGGCAGAACGGCCGTTAACCTTTTAAGT
>JBCCFD010000463.1:0-6216 GCA_039029915.1 Chloroflexota bacterium | reverse complement strand
GTCCAGCAGTTTCGGGATGACCGCGACGCCGCCCTTGACAGCTACAATCAAGCCCTCTCTCGCTTCAACGACATCGGTTCCCTCCTCGGGCAGGCTAATCTCAAGCAATCGTTGGGAAAATTGTATGTGCAAAGCGGTAATGAGGAGGCGGTTAAAAGAGGGTTTAAAACGCTGGATGAAGCGATGACTCTTTACCAATCGATTGGGGACAAAGTGGGCCAAGCCAATATATATATCTTTTTATCCCAAATGCTTGCTTCTACAGGTCAAATGCCCCAAGCTGTTGAACTGGGGGAAAAGGGATTAGAGTTAGCCTTACAATTTGCACCGAATCATCCGAGTACAGCGGGTTTAAAAGCATATGTGGCGCAACTTAAAGAGATGAATCATAATCAATCAAAATAAAAACGGCCGTTTAAAAACGGCCGTTTAAAAAATCTAAATTGTCAAACAGTGAGAAAACTATCCTACCATCTGAATTGGAATAAAGTTGGCAGACTGTTTCGACAGGGTCAACATACTCACCTTCGCCGCCACATCGCGGGCAATTGTGCGTAGCGCTTGGGCTGCTTCGGATTCTGGATGAGTAACCACAATCGGTTCACCTGAATCGCCACCTTTGCGAACATTGGCATCCAAAGGCACAGTACCGAGATAAGCCGTATTGTAATCTGAAGCAAGTTGTTCACCAGCTCCGGTCCCAAAGAACTCACCGCTCATATTCTCAATCACACCTACGATAGGCACCTGCAATTTCTCGAACGTCTTCATCCCGCGAAGGGCATCAGACGCCGCAACCTGCATCGGCTGGGTCACAACGAGAGCCCCAGTCAGCGGCAACAGCTGGGCCAACGTTAGCTGAGCATCCCCAGTTCCTGGCGGCAGATCAACGATCAAATAATCAAGCTCACCCCACTGAACATCCGTCAGCAACTGGCGAATCGCACTGTGCAGCATCGGGCCACGCCAAATCAACGGCTGATCGGGCTTGACCAAAAACGCCATCGAAATGAGCTTAACGCCATAATTTTCGGCCGGAATCATCTTCCGATTTTGGGGGGCAGGCATGTCTTTAACGCCCATCATCATTGGTACATTCGGGCCAAGAATATCGGCATCTAACAAGCCGACGCGCGCCCCTTCTTTTGCTAAGGAAATTGCCAAATTTACCGAAATTGTTGATTTACCAACACCACCTTTACCACTAGAAACGGCAATAGTACTTCGGAAGTTTTGACCAATTTGTTCACCAATACGGCTGTCTTTCGGCACATTGGCATCCCATTTAATCTCCACCTTACCAATCCCCGTAACTTTAGAAAGAGCGGCTCGTGAATCACCTTCCATTTTGCCTTTGAGTGGGCAAGCTGGCGTGGTGAGCATAATAGTAAAAGTCACATCGTTGCCGCTGATTTCCAAATTCCGAATCATGTTCAAGGAAACCAAATCACGATGTAATTCAGGTTCAATCACTGTTGATAAGGCTGCCATAACAGCCTTTTCAGTGACACCACTTTTGTTTTTACGTCCAAACATAATTGTCCTCTGATAGACTTTAGTCTCGCTCCACGCATATATGGGAAACAAAAGGTTCTTTCATCAAGTTTGATGAACGGAAAGGAGTCGTTTGAAATAGAGTTTGGTAAAAGATTTTTGTTTCCCGTCGAGTAATTTCCATTGTTCAGTGTGGTGTATTTATTATATGTTGAAAATTACTAAACATGTCATTAATTCGTTATAACATGCATGAGTTTTGTTATTAAAAAACAGCGCTCCTTAGAATAAAGAAGCGCCGCCAATGTTAAAGTTATATTTAATTTAGCATCGAATCATTGGTAATCACAGCGTAATTACCAATTACTAATACCTAATTTAATAATACTTACCCTGATAGTGCAACTGCTTTGCTTTTTCGGGTGAGAATACCGGTTCGTCAGCTGCATCCTCATTACCTTTATTCGCTTTCTTAAACGCTTTAAGCTCATCAACAAAGACCCGAATTTCTTCTTCAGCACCTGCTTTCTTGGGCGCGATCTCTTTCCAGTAGCTCAGTGGCTTGCTCAATCGCTCTTTATCATGGATGTGAGCTGAAGACCGATCATAGCTGGCCAATTCATAATCTTGATCCATCTTAATCGCGTCAAATGGGCAAAATTCAGCGCAAAAACCGCAGTTCATGCAAATATCAATATCAATAAAGAACTTTTCTGGTTCTGATTTTGGACGACCGTTGGGTTGTTTGCCACGTTCAATCCAAATACACTGCGGCGGACATACTTTTGCGCAAATGCCACAAGCTGTACACCATTCTTTTCCCCATTGAGTGCCGGGCGCTGGGTCATCGGTCACCAAAAATGGGACAAAGCGAAACCGCTCAGGTGTTGGCAATTTTTCTTCAGGGTAAAAAACAGTAGAAACCCCTTGCCCTTTCAAACTTTGGCGCACCGTTAGTGCCTCATCATTATAATACCGGCCGCCTCGTGATGCCCACTTAAGGTCATCAACATACGTTGTGATGAAGTGACGCATCGTAATAGCTAAACCTTTTAATAAACCTGATCCGTACATAGTTGCTCCGCAAAAAGATGAAGGAAAAAGACCAAAAATCTATCTTCTCCCTCTATCGATCGACTTCTCCCAAAACAATATCAATACTACCCAAAACGCCCACTACGTCAGCAATTTTCTGATTAAGCGACATTTTTTCTAGCGGGGTCAAATTGATAAAAGATGGGGCGCGAACGTGATATCGCTGCGGGTTAGAATCACGCCGTCTAGCGGTCACATAGTACCCCAATTCCCCTTTGGGATTTTCAACACGGCCGTATGATTCACCACCACGGGGCATACGTATCGCGTATTGAGGCTTACCTGTGCTTGTAGGGGCACCGGTTGTTTCTTTGATATAAGGTAAGACTTGACGCAAAATGCGTAAGCTTTCGCGCATTTCCATCATACGAATAAGATACCGGTCAAAGATATCTCCATTGTAGAGGACGGGCACGTCAAAATCGAGATGTTCATAATAAGAGTAAGGGTCTGCTCGGCGCAAATCATATTGCACTCCGCTAGCCCGAAGCATAGGGCCAGCCACGCTGTAGCCAATGGCATCTTCAGCAGACAAATGGCCAACGCCAATACTACGCGCCCGAACAATCTCATTGCCAGTCATTAGGCCGTCACCTTGGTCTAATGCTTCAGGCAAACGCTCGTTGACTAGCTCATCCAAGAACGCCATGATATCTTGCCCACGAATTTCATCGGGTAAGTCGTAGGCGATGCCGCCGAAGCGCATATAGTTGCACATCATGCGTGCCCCAGATGCCGCTTCAAAAAAGTCAAGAATCAGCTCACGTTCAATATAGAAGTAAAGCATTGGCGTTTGAAGCGCACCAAGATCATTCAACAAGAAGCCCAACGCCCAGAGATGGTTACAAATTCGAGTCAACTCAACCATCAAGATGCGAATCCATTCGGCTCGCTCAGGAACTTCAAGCTCAAGCATCTTTTCGATGGCCATCACGTACCCGTGATTGTTTGACATCGAGCTAAGATAGTCTAATCGGTCGGTGTAAGGAATATTTTGGAGGAACGTATTTCGCTCGCCAATCTTTTCATGATTACGATGCAAATACCCCATGACGGGTTTTAAACCAACAATCGTTTCACCATCTAGCGTTGCTACAAGGCGAAATACACCGTGGGTCGATGGATGCTGAGGCCCAATATTGACTGTTATTTTGTCAGTGCGCATCCCTGAACCGGGGTCCATAGAATTTTCCAAACCGGTCATGTACATGTCAGTTTCAACATCGTATTCAGAACCGGTTGGCACCCAGCCTTCAGGGTACTTCACATTTTTACCGTAGGGATTACTTTCTTCAGCGCGAAAGACTTCACCACCGGGCCAGCGGCTTCCAAAAGGCTTTACTTCTTCCTCATAGAACGCTTCGCGCCAATCTTTACGAAGTGGATGTCCATCAAAGCCGTCCCACGTGAGGATGCGGCGTAAATCATAGTGACCCTCAAAGTTGATACCTAATAAATCCCATGCTTCTCGTTCTTGAAAATCAGCACCGGGGAAAATTGGCGTAATAGACGGGACAACAGAATTATCACGGTCTGTTTGGACATGCAGGGTTAACGGGCCACCACCCTGCACGAGGTTCGACATATGGTAAACCACTTCTTGCTTGCCTTCGTCAGGTAGATCAACACCAGTCAGGCTTGCCAAATAATTAAAACCAAGTTCATCACGAAGGGCTGTAGTTACTTCGACAATCTTGTCGGGTGTAACCATTAAACCTTCGTATCCTTCCCGTGTATCATCTATAACGTGTTCGGGGAATCGCTCTTTGAGGATGGCAGCGACGCTTTCAGCAGGATTATTATTTACATCTGGTGCGCCATCTGCTTCTGGTGAATTTGCAACCATGTCACTCATGGAAAATTCCTTCTAACCTTAAGATTTATACCGCTTCTGCGGCTTGCTCTCCGGCTTCAGCCTCGGCTGCTTCCGCCGCTGCTTTGGCTTCGGCTGCTTTGGCAGCCTCCGCTTTGATAATGTCAACCTGACGCAAATCAACAAGATCTGGGCCAAGAACAGGGATAGGCACCATTTCAGTGGTTGGATCGTTTTTGCGATACCACGGGACAGTGGCAATAGATTGCTGGTCGATTTTCTCTTGAAGAGCAATCAACCCATTAATGAGGGCTTGAGGCGTTGGTGGGCAACCGGGAACGTAGACATCAACTGGAATAAATTTATCAATTCCGTCCACGACGTTGTACCCTTCTTTGAAGGGACCGCCACCAGAGGCACAGGCACCCATACTCAGAACGTAGCGAGGTTCTGGCATTTGGTTATACAGTCGAACGATGGTCGGCACCATCTTCTTCGTGACGGTACCTGATACAATCATAAGATCAGATTGGCGAGGGGTGGCGCGAAATACCTCCATACCAAAGCGGGCTAGGTCATATCGACTGGCCGCAGTACAGATCATTTCAATCGCGCAACAGGCAAGGCCAAATACCATTGGCCAAACCGAATTTCGTCGTGACCAGTTGTAAACTGGGTCGAGAAGCTTTGCGATATTTGTGATAATTACGTTGTTGCCTACCTCATCAGGTACAACAACGTCTCCAGGTATGGCGCCTGATCCGGCTTGTGACGTCATAGGTTTGAAGCCTCCTCATACCAGACAATTTGTATGTCCATTAATATTCTTTCTGTTACCATTGCTGGGTCGTCTGAAAAATTTGGTAATAATTCAATCATTTCTGCCAGTTCATTTATACCAACTTTTGTTGGGTCTCGGTCTGGGAAATGAGTCATTAGTGCGATAACAATCGCATACGTAGATTCCCAAAAAAGTTCTGGTTCTGGCCCCTCTTGCAATGGTAAATTCCTTCATTCGTACTTTCTATCACAAGTATAATACAATGTGAGCCAAGGGTCGAATTATTTAATGATATTTTTCACAAACGGTTGAAATTTATGAGAATTTTGTTGGTTTCTCCTTATCATGGGGGCAGTCATGCGTCTTGGGCCAACGGTTATGCGAAGTATTCGGGGCACAAAATATCACTTTTAACCTTGCCAGCTCGCTTTTGGAAATGGCGTATGCACGGAGGTGCCCTTACGTTAGCTAAACAATTTAATGCCTCCGACGAAGCGCCAGATTTAATTTTAGCAACGGATATGCTGGATTTGACAACGTTTTTGTCAATGACACGAGAGCGAACAGCCGACATTCCCGCGGTCTTGTACATGCATGAGAATCAATTGACCTATCCGCTGCCAGAAAACGGCCGTATTGGCCCGATGCGTCGTCAAATGGGTGAACGTGACCAGCATTACGCCTTTATCAATTACGCCTCAATGATGGCAGCCAACCATATTTGTTTTAACTCAAATTATCATCGGCAAAACTTTTTTGAGGCGCTGGTCCCCTTTTTAAAGCATTATCCAGAACTAAATGAGTTAGACAGCATTCCACTTCTCAAATCAAAAAGCGGCGTACTCCCAGTTGGTATCACATTCCCCCCTAAACCAAATGAGCTGAATAAGCGAGGCCAACCTTTAATCCTATGGAATCAGCGCTGGGAGTATGATAAAAATCCAGACTTGTTTTTTGAAACGTTATTCAAACTGGCAGAAGAAGGGCTTGATTTCGAGGCAGCGATTTGTGGTGAGGCGTTTGGCAAACGGCC
>JBCCFD010000462.1:0-6221 GCA_039029915.1 Chloroflexota bacterium | reverse complement strand
TGAGGTTTTATTATTATGTGTATCTTACATCTTGTCGCACAACGATTACGCAATGACGAACGATTATTACTTAATCGTTCAAATATGCGTGGCTGGGCAGTGCCAATCGGGTCGACAAGATAGTTTTAAACCTCTTTTCTAAAACAAAAAAGCGACCACAGGTGCAACCAGACCTGTGGTTTTTTTATACCTAAAAAGTAAACGACCGCAGGGAACACGCCTGGGGTCGTTTTTGCTTTTTGGCAGGATGTATAACGATTTCAGCTCACTTAAATCTTGCCAAAAAGAAGCAGAACGTTGAAAAAAATAAAAAATAAGCGAAATGGTCAACATACCAACTGGGATGCTGTGGCAAATTGGTACGACAGTTGGATGGGCAAACAAGGCAGTGTGCACCATCGTCACCTAGCTGTACCCACCGTGATGAAGATGCTCCAGCCGACCAAGCAGGAGCACGTTTTAGACGTTGGTTGTGGACAGGGTGTTTTGGCAGAGTCAATTGTGCAAACCGGGGCCAGGTACACGGGTGTTGATGCCAGCCATAAATTACTTGCTCTGGCCAAGAAGCGACATGCGCATCTTCGGCAGGCAAGATTTTTGTTTGCAGATGCCACCAAGCTCGATTCGTATACCTATCTCAAAGCGAACTTGTTTCAGTGTGGCGTCTTTTTGTTGAGCATTCAGGACATGTCCCCGCTGGATAAGGTGTTGCAGTCGGTAAGTGGGTGTTTGGAGGAAAACGGCCGTTTGGTCATCCTCATGACGCATCCTTGTTTCCGAATCCCTCGCCAAAGCGGCTGGGGCTGGGATAAACAGCGCAAGCTGCGCTATCGTCGGATTGATAACTATTTGACCAAGCTGAAAGTGCCTATGAAAACACACAAACACGGCACAACGCGAAGCTACCATCGACCGCTCGAAACGTACTTCAATGAGCTAGGCAACAACGGGTTTATGATTGACCAAATTCGCGAGATTCCTGTAGGAGATCTCATCAAGACAGACCGCTCAAAAGCTGAAAAACGAGCCGATATGGAGTTCCCGCTCTTTTTAGCCATCAGAGCAAGAAAGATAGCCTCGTGATTCATCACGGGGAAAAGGATTTGAAATGAAGCATCATTCTAATAAGAAGATTCAAGAGTTTAATATGACGTATCAGCTGTCACCTTGTCACCCGATCAGCTTGTCATCTAGAAAGTATCACTTGCAAACGACCCTCTTACGATGCCCGGCACTGAAGCCGGTTGCATCAATCGGTTCGTGAGCAAGACGCCTTCTTGCACCTCAGTGTCGGGCGAAGATTTGTGAATTACCCATGGCAATTTTGAAATTAGAAATTTGATATTGGTAATTAGGAAGGTTTGCCAAAAGACCCATTTACTAATTACCAATTAACCAATCAACCAATAATAAGGTAATGATGAACACAAAAATAAACCGATACGAATTTAAAGAAATTGAACCCAAATGGCGTGCCGTTTGGGAAGAAGAAAACGCTTATCAGACGGGAGATGATCCTGAGAAACCCGGCATTTATATTTTGGACTTTTTTCCGTACCCGTCTGGTGAGGGATTGTCAGTAGGGCATCTGCGGAACTATGTGCCAACCGATGTGTACAGCCGCTACTTTCGCATGAAAGGGTACAACGTTCTGCATCCGATGGGGTGGGACGCCTTTGGCTTGCCTGCTGAAAACTATGCCATCAAGCACAATATTCATCCTCAAGAAAGCACCGATTTGTTTTGTGAGACCTACAAACGGCAAATGAAGCTGGCTGAATGCTCCTACGATTGGTCGCGAGAAATTAACTCAACGGATCCCGAGTATTACAAATGGACGCAGTATTTCTTCTTGATGCTGTACAAACGTGGCTTGGCTTACCGAGCGAAAGGGAGCCAATGGTGGTGCCCTGAATGCCAAACGATCTTGGCAAATGAGCAGGTTGAAGACGGATTGTGCTGGCGCTGTGACGCGGTTGTGACCAAAAAAGAGCTGGAGCAATGGTATTTTAAAATCACTGAATATGCGGACCGATTGATTAAAGATTTGGACTGGGTCGATTGGCCAGAATCGATCAAACAGATGCAGCGAAACTGGATTGGTAGGTCTGAAGGGGCGGAAGTCGTTTTCCAGACCTCTGAGGTTTTCAAAACCTCAGAGGTCTCCGGTGAAATTGCTGTCTTCACGACGCGACCTGACACGCTGTTCGGCGTCACTTTTATGGTGCTGGCTCCTGAGCACCCCTTGGTTGATGCAATTACAACCCCTGAGCAAAAAACGGCCGTTTCCAACTACGTCAACCAAGCCAAAATCAAAACAGAAATCGATCGGGCCTCCTCCGAGCAAGAAAAAACAGGGGTTTTTACCGGTGCTTACGCTATTCACCCTTTGACCGATGAGAAAGTCCCCATCTGGATCTCCGACTATGTGATGATGGGATACGGTACAGGTGCCGTGATGGGCGTGCCTGCTCACGATCAGCGAGACTTCGGCTTTGCTAAGAAGTTTGATTTGCCCATTGTGGAGGTTATTTCACCTGATGGCAAAGAACAAGGCATTGAGACCTGTGCTTCAGAGAAAGGCGTGCTGTTGAACTCAGGTGATTACTCGGGCATAACGTCCGTAGATGCCATTGCCAAAATCACGGCCGATCTGCAGGCCAAAGGTCAAGGTGAACCGAAAGTTACCTACAAGCTGCGCGACTGGCTGATCTCACGACAGCGGTATTGGGGCGCACCCATCCCCATGGTGACTTGCGAGCAGTGCGGCACGGTGCCTGTGCCAGAAGACCAATTGCCAATCCGCTTGCCGGATACGGATAATTTTTCCCCAATGGGCAACGGCCGTTCCCCTCTGGCCGGTATCGAAGACTGGGTCAACACGACCTGTCCCTCTTGTGACGGTCCCGCCATCCGCGAAACGGACACCATGGACGGGTTTGCCTGTTCCTCTTGGTATTTCTTGCGCTTTGCCAGCCCGCATGAAGCGGAACGGCCGTTTGACCCTGAAGCCGTCAGGAAATGGTTGCCTGTTGACACTTACGTCGGTGGGGCTGAGCATGCTGTGTTGCATCTGCTGTACGCCCGCTTTTGGACCAAAGTGATGTTCGATGCAGGCATGATTGAGTTTGACGAACCGTTTAACCAACTGCGCAATCAGGGCATGTTGCTGTCTGCCAAAGACGGGCAGAAGATGTCAAAATCGAAGGGCAATGTGGTGACGCCTGACGAGGTGGCTAGTGAGGTGGGTACCGATGCTTTGCGTTTGTATGTGCTGTTTGTGGGTCCGTTTGATCATGACGTGCTGTGGGACTCAACGGGCATCAAAGGGGCTTCCCGCTTTCTGGATCGACTGTGGCGCTTGGTCTCGGACAGCATGACGCCTAAAACGAGCGGCTTGTTGCCGCCTCCTGTTGATGTCCCCGACCGCGCTTTTGAGCAGATGCGGCACAAGGTCATTAAAAAAGTCACGGCCGATTTTGAGAATTTCCGTTTTAATACGGCCGTTGCTGCTCTGATGGAGTATTTGAACTATCTGTCTGATGCGCAAACGACTGATATCTATCCGCCCCAATGGTACGAGGCAATCACAACCTTTTTGAAGCTGTTGTCGCCCATTTGCCCCTTCATTGCTGAAGAGCTGTGGCAAACTGTGATGAAACAACCGGGCACCATCCACGCTCAGCCGTGGCCAGAGTTCAGTGAAGCTCTGACCGTAGACGATGAGCAGCTGATTATTATTCAGGTGAACGGCAAGGTGCGCGATCGAATAATCGTTTCGGCAGGTATCGATGAAGCTGTTTTGCGAGAAACGGCCGTTAGCCAACCCAATATCCAAAAATTCATTGACGGTCAACTCGTCAGGAAGGTAATTGTTGTACCGAACAAGTTGGTAAATATCGTGGTTTAAGTGCTTCATCGCATAAATAATTGAAAATACAAAGGTAGCCTGAGCCTGTCATAGGTGATCTTTCCAAACCAAGCTTCGACAACCCCCTCAACAGGCTTGGGGGCATTTAGGCTTATAGTCTATTGCGAGATGAAGCGCTTGAGTGTTGCGAAGTTGCTCGCAGTTGTTTATTCAAAGCAAGGATTTCGTTTCACCCAATTTTATCAAGAGGTGATAAGTCGTTAGATACCAACTGCTTATCACCTTTTTGGTGCCGCTTGGACATAAATTAGTCCGCTTGTTACCTCTTCCACTAAGGCGTTCACTTGCTCTAAATCAGTTGACATCGGCTGAAGTGGCCCATCAATTAATAAGGTTGCCACGCCATGTACCAACCCCCACGCCGTGATGGCCGCCACCTGAACATTTGATACCAACCCAATTGCCTCAAGCTCTTCAATAACTTTGTATAACACCCTGAACAATGGTGCTTCATTTGGCGGTTGACTAAGAAATGAGCCGCTTTGCTCTGAGCTAAAAACAAGACGAAATTGCTCTGGATTTTCGACAGCATAGAGAATGTAAGCCTTCCCAACGGCCTTTAATTTCTCTTGCGGAGATATTTGCCCTTGAGCTGCCGCCTCCGAAGTGGCGTCAAGTTTTTCTAAACTGCGAACGGCTAACCCCGCAATAAGCTCATCTTTATTTTTAAAATGATGGTATGGTGCTCCTGGGCTTACCCCAGCCTGCTTGGCAACCTTGCGTAAGGACAGTGCCTTAATCCCATCAGTTTCAATAAATTTCAACGCCTCTTCAAGTAGAACCTGTTTTAAATTGCCGTGATGATACGCGGGCTTTTCCATCTGTTTCTACCTTCCCTTCAATCACTAGGTTTGGACTTACGCAAATAACGGTCACTGAGCTTGTCAAAGCGATTATCTTCACCATTCGACAACCTCAGATTGCGAAAATCCTGAGGTAAACGGAACGTCATTGATTGAACTAAATGTTCGTAATTGCTTTCTGTTCACATAAATCTCCAAGCTAATCTTGACACTGTTCAGTTTATCAGATAGACTGTTTGTAAACAAATCTAATCACTGTTTAGATTGAGCCAAGGAGATATTAAAATGAAAACAGTTTCTATTATTTATCACTCAGGTACAGGACATACCCAAAAAACCGCTGAAAGCGTCGCCAAGGGGGCATCTATCGAGAATGTTAGCGTGAATCTCTTGCCGATATTGCTAAAGCAAATTGTGAACGGGCGATGGGAAGACGCCGAAACTCTTGCCACATTAGCAGGGTCAGATGCCATTATTTTTGGGTCGCCAACGTATATGGGCATGGTATCGGGGCCATTTAAATGTTTTGCAGATGCCACTGCACCAATCTGGTTTAACATGAGCTGGAAAAACAAAATTGCAGGCGGATTTACATCATCGGGCTATGCCTCCGGTGACAAAGTGATGACGTTGCACTATTTGGCAACGCTAGCAGCCCAACTCCGAATGATATGGGTTGGACCAGCCGCGCCACCCTCAAATATCACCCAAGATGGGCAAGGCATTGATAGCTACGGTTTTTATCTAGGCGTGGGCGTGGTTGGGAATCAGCAGCTAGAAAATCAGCCAGATGCAGGGGATTTATTAACGGCCGAATTATACGGCAGCCGAATTGCAGAAATAACAACACGGTGGCAGTAAGCAAGGGTCATTGAGAGATAGGCATTTTCCTATCTCTCAATTTACTAATATTTTTCAATCTATCGCCAACAAAAAAATCCCTGATAAACTTCCCATGAGCTGCTTGAAGGACAGTTCATGGAAATCACAGTTTCGCAAAATTTGCAGGAAATACTTATTTACCCCGAAGGCAGCCCTCTATGTCATCTTGCCTTAAGGAATCCCCTCTGCGTCTCTGCATTTCTGAGTACAAACTTACAAAAGCTGACATGCTGACAAGCTGAAATGCTGACAAGCTACCCAGCCCAAAACGGAGGAGTGATATGAAAACAAGCGCACGTGTTGTCGTCATTGGTGGTGGTGTCGGAGGATGCAGTACGCTATATCACCTCGCTAAAATGGGCTGGACCGATGTTGTTTTACTTGAACGTGATGATCTCACCTCAGGCACGACGTGGCATTCTGCCGCCCAAGTCACCCAGTTTGGGGCTGTTCAAACAATGGTAGGCCTCAAGAAGTACAGCACCGAACTGTACACGGAACTCAACGATGACCCAGATTTTCCCATGGGATATCACAAACACGACGGCGGTATTCGCCTCGCTCACACGCAAGATCATCTTGATGGGTATCATCATTTTGTAGGG
>JBCCFD010000461.1:0-6240 GCA_039029915.1 Chloroflexota bacterium | reverse complement strand
GTACCGGTTATACGGCCGTTGGTCGCCGAAACGACAGCGCTTGGGGCAGCGTACGCCGCCGGTTTGGCCGTCGGTTTTTGGAAAAACACTGATGAAATGCGCCAAAACTGGGGTATCTCCAAGACGTGGGAACCGACTGAGGGTAGCGACGCTAGCACAAGCTTGTTTGCTCAGTGGAAAAAGGCTGTCACTCGGACATTTGATTGGGTGTAATGATGCAGCTGACGCTTTATACAAAAGAGAGCTGTTCTCTGTGTGATAAGCTGAAATCACAGCTTGAGACGCATCAGGAGCGGTTTCCTCATCAACTGCGGGAAGTGGATATCACTCAAGATGACGTCCTTTTTGAAAAGTACCGCTTCACCATTCCCGTCTTACAAAGCGGCGATTCTAAAATTGAAGCGCCCATAGATGAACAAAAATTAGAGGCCTTTTTAGAAGGGCTTGCTTAAGTGTTCCGAAGCTTTTATCTAACAAGGTTTTCCAATTAGAAACTTCGGAACACTTAACCCCCATATATCCTACAATTGGGCCAAGCTCTAAAGCTTGGCCCAATCTCAACGTACATTCTTTTAATTGCCTAAACCATTTTCAATATATCGATTGCCACCCTGCACTTTTACCTGCCAAGCGGCTAATATTCGATTCTTTAATGATAGGGTCATTGCTTTTGGTAAATGGTTAGGCGTGAAGAATTGATAAGATTCTAACTCCTCGGCATCATGTTTGATTTGCTTGATTATTGAAGACTTTAAAGTCCCCCCGTCAAAAATAAACATCAGAGATTCGCTTTTCGCATCTGTTGGCGTGTTGTAATCGATGATGAGTAATTCTTCAAACGGTAGCGAAAGCCCTAGCTCCTCTTTGACTTCTCTCTGACAGCAGTCGCGTGGCGATTCGTCCTGTTCAACAACGCCCCCAGGAATTTCCCAAACCGGTTTGTAAGTGGGTTCAACGAGGAGAATACGGCCGTCTTCATCCATGATCAACGCCCCGGCTCCCATTCTTTTTTTAGGCAAACTATTCCGATAGCGATGCTGCTGCTCATCAGACCTTGCCCAATTTGGCTCACCCCCACTTCCATACACCCAATCTGCAAAGCCAATGGCATTGCGCTGTAAGGCTGGCCCAAAATCTGGATGGTAGCCCTCGCTGAAACTCGCCCTAAACCATGCTTTGAGTTCGCTATAGGTAAATTGGCGAGCGGCATAAAGCAAACGGCCGTTTTCAACAGTCAACCCCATGCCCTCATAAACGGCCGTTTGCCATGTTTCTTTTGTTTCTGGAAATGGTTTGTTGGTCATTTTGTCTCCCCTGTGCCTCACCTTAGAATTATTTTTTCAAATGATACTTTACTTTATTGCGACGCCGTTGGGCGATCCCTTCATCCACCGTGCCGCGGGCAATAATTTCATACAGAATCGCCTCAGTATTCCCTTTTTTGCGGAGAATGCGCCCTAAACGCTGCACATACTCTCGGGCCGTGCTGCTGCCCCCAAGCACAACAGCCACCTTTGCCTCAGGTACGTCAATTCCTTCATTGAGCACCTTACTGGTTACAATGGCCCTATAGGTACCGTCTTTGAAACCTTCTAGGATAGCTTTTCGTTCCGCCGCTTTTGTTTGATGGGTAATAACCGGAATCAAATAGTGGCGGGCAATGGCATATGCAAACCGATTGTGAGCTGTAAAAATGAGCATGGGTCGGTCGGTGTGCTCTTTGAGCAGGTGACCGACGACATGTAGTTTTTCTTTTGCCTGATGCACAATCTCTTTGAGCTGGAGTTCGGCCACCTTGGCAGTACGAGCGGATTGATCATAAGCACTGCGGCGCGTCATTTCATTCCACCAGTAGGCCCCATACCGCTCACGCAGTTTGGCTGTGCGCATATAGCCAGTGTAGGTGCCGTGGGCATTATCGTAGTTGGCTTGCTCAACGGCCGTTAAATTAACCCGAATTCGTTCAGTGCGATACTCAGCCAGCTGTTTGCCAGTCAGTTCATCAATCCGTTTGCGATAGACAACGGGACCAACACATTCTGCCAGCAGGCTCTGACGCTCAATATCAGACTCATCTGGGTAGGTAGCGGTGAGGCCTAAGCGCCACGGCGCAGCGCACATCAAGGCAATTTCATGCCAGTTTGGGGCCGGCAGGTGATGAATTTCATCAAAGATAAGCAGTTTGAACTGGTTGCCCAGCGTTTCAGCGTGTGCCCAAGCGCTCGGATAGGTGGT
This sequence comes from Chloroflexota bacterium, assembly GCA_039029915.1. GTDB lineage: Bacteria > Chloroflexota > Anaerolineae > Promineifilales > Promineifilaceae > QQUD01. The sequence continues at coordinate 4,005 of JBCCFD010000461.1, read as the reverse complement.
TACGGTGATAGGCTGAATCTCTTTTTCTTGCCCATACCAGACGCCAATGGGCATCTGAAATACGTTCTCAAGCCGTGCATACCATTGATGCAGCAGGTCGATTGTGGGCACAATGATGAGAGTGTGAACGGCCGTTTCCTGAATAGCCCGCATGGCGACAAACGTTTTGCCTGACCCAGTTGGTAGCACGACTGTGCCCCAGCGATCGGCCGTATGCCACGCTTTGAGTGCTTCTAGCTGATAGCCGTGAGGAGAACGGCCGTCGTGTGCAGTAAGCTCTAAATTGCGCCAGCGAGGGATTGAATTGCGGATTTGGTTTTGGTTGAGCCAAGGCTGGATGCTGTGATAATGGATGGCGGGGCAGCGGTATTTGTGGTTAAGGCGTTGGAATGGCGAAGGAACGGCCGTGTTTGGGTCAAGATTATTTAAAACGATCGTCCCGCCGATAAATTTTGCGCTTGGTTCCTGCTTTTCCATTGGGCTAATTGTCAGTTCTCAATTGCCAATTGTCAATGAATTGGTGTGGATGGGGAGTGAAGCCTTCGACAAGCTCAGGCCGCTAATCAAACATAACGGAGGCTGAGCCTGTCGAAGTCGAAGTGGAACAGGCTATGGGTGAAGCCTTCGACAAGCTTAGGCCGCTAATCACGCTAACCAATCGAAAAGAAAGATTTTTTCCTCATGCCGCATCTAAGCGAATGTAGGAAAAAATCAAAATAAGCAACGCTTCAAAGTGGAGAACAAAAAGGTTTTAAAAATAAAACAGCTCAGTAAAAGATTTTGTTCTCCTGACAGTAATTCATATCTTAAATTGTTGTTTTTAGAAGATATTTAGTGAATTACTTAAGAAGGAATAGTAACTCTCATGAAAAAGTATGATGTGATATGGATTGGAACAGGACAGGCAACGGGGACCGTAGTGCCTCGACTGGTTGGTGCAGGGAAATCAGTCGCGATCGTTGAAGGTGGTCGCGTTGGTGGTTCTTGTGTGAACTATGGCTGTACCCCAACTAAAACGATGGTGGCCAGCGCGCGAGCTGCCCACATGGCCCGCCGTGGTCCTGACTTTGGCATTAATGTAGACGACTTTACGGTTGACTTTGATAAAGTTATGGAACGCCAAAACAATATTCGTCACGGTGGTTCAAAAGGGATGGAGGGTTGGCTGCGCGGCATGGATAATGTTGATTTCTATGCTGAATATGGTCAATTTGAATCTGATAAAACAGTTCGGGTTGGAGATAAACTCATCGAAGGGGAGACGATTGTCCTCAATGTTGGTGGACGCCCGCGGGTGGTGCCCATCCCAGGGATTGATGAGGTCGAATGGCTTAATAATGCCCGTTTGCTTGATCTGACTGAGCTGCCTAAACATTTGATTGTTGTGGGAGGTAGCTACATCGGTATGGAATTTTCGCAAATATTCCGTCGATTAGGGAGCGAAGTCACCATACTTGAAGGGAGCGCCCACCTCATGTTCCGTGAGGATGAAGACATCGCTAAAGCCGCTCAGGAGGTGCTTGAGTCCGAGGGCATTAACGTGGTGACCGGGGCCAGGGTTGAAAAACTAGCTCAAGCAGCCCCACAGGATATCACGGTTACTTATCAGATTGATGGTGAAGAAAAAACTGTTAATGGATCGCACCTGTTGCTAGCGATTGGGCGTGTGCCTAATAGCGACAAGCTCAATCTTGAAGCGGCTGGTGTTGAGGTTAACGAGCGGGGCTATATTCCTGTGAATGGCTTTACGCAAACCAACGTGCCGCACATTTTTGCAGTTGGCGATGTTAACGGCCGTGGAGCATTTACACACACTTCAGTGAATGATGGGGAGACGTTCTGGGACTTTTACACCCAAAGCGGTGACCGAAATATAGACGGCCGTTTAGTCACCTACGCTATGTTTATCGATCCCCCATTGGGTCGGGTTGGTATGAGCGAGAAAGAAGCGCGTAAAAGCGGCAAGAACGTTTTAATGGCCACGCGTCCCATGAAGTATATTTCTCGCGCTAAAGAAAAAGATGAGACGGCCGGTTTGGTAAAACTGATTGTCGATGCGGATACAGAAGAAATTCTTGGGGCCACTATTTTGGGTGTCGGCGGTGATGAAATCATTAACATGTTTACGCCATTTATGCTGACGGGGGCCTCTTATAAGCTGTTCCGCAAAGCCGTGCTGACGCATCCCACTGTGGCTGAGCTGATGCCATGGATTTTGGATGATTTGAAACCGCTGGAATAGTTATTATTTGAAGCGATTTTGAGAAGTTAATCGATGAGAGTAGGAGATTTATTCTTCTACTCTTTTTTATTGCGATAGATTGATTGTGGATTGGAGTTTGTAGTCAATCAAATTAAGTTGCAAAGCGGCTGGTAGTGTGAGGTCTCGCCAATATTGAACGGGAGCAATGCTGTTGTGTTGAGCAACGAAGACGGTCAAAATGCGACCGTGTGTCACAAATGCAATTAACTCATGCGGAAATTGGGTGCGTGCAGACTTGATAGCTGTTTCTAATCGTTGTGCGGCCTCAACGGCCGTCTCTCTCCCCATTCTTAACTCATTTGGATTTTTTAGGTAGTCGGCCACCATCTGATGCCACGCTTGCTTATTTGAAATAAAGTTGTTTTTACCCCGCTCATGCTCGTGTAAATTAGGGAAATTTTCCACAGGAACGTTCCAAATTTCCCCTAAAATCTCACCCGTTTTGATTGCTTTGGGTTCGATGCTGGTCAAAATCAAGGTGGGCAATGGGTCAATTTGGGCAGCAAGCTTCTGGGTTTGAATACGGCCGTGTTCCGAAACCAGCCATTCCGTCGAAGGGATGTCTGGTTTGACTTCAACCTGCGTGTGTCTGATGAGATAAAAGGGACTCATAAATGCCTATAATAAATTTCGTTTTCGAAGCGCTGAATCTAAAAGTGGATTGATTTGCTCAAAAATGCCTTGATTCGCATAACCCGCCCAGCTCACGTCGTGGTCTAAATTGAGCGGTACGGTTAGCGGGTTTCCATATTCATCCGTCACGATGATCCCAAGCTCTCGAGCAATCAATTCAGTACAAATGTCGTACGGATGGCAGCAAATGCCAAGAGCCAATCCTTTTTGAGCAATGATCTGCTCCATGACTGGGCGTAAATCGGCTACAAAGCGGTCGTGCCCCGCCATGAGCTCATAAAGCTGTCCGCCCGTGCAGATGTATTGATCTTCAAAACAGTGGGTTTTCCCTTTTTGAACTGGTCCTAAAGCCCCTAAGACAATTTCTTCGTCAATGGCGGCAATCTCTTCTCGAACACCCGGGAAAAATCGTGCAACAGAGGCGAAGCCGTGGGCTATGGTAGGTGTTTGCGACGGCCGTAAACGCAACGGCCGTTCCTCAGCCGTAAGGCGATTATGTCGGACTGCCTGAACGCCCTGACCACGCTCTGCCCAAATTTGATCGGACAGATGCTGCTTAATGAGCGGGATTTCTGTTTGAACAGCTAGCGTAATATCTTGAATGTTCGTTTCTGGGCCTTTGTTTGGGGCAACGCCGGTTAAGATCCAAGCGCTCCGCTTCTGGTACATTATTCCCCGCGTCCCGTCAATGGGATCGACAATAATGCGCCATTTGGCTTCTTCGGCTGGCGTGCCGTGGGGCAGCACCACCTCACCCTCTTCTAGCCCTTCCGAAATTAAGATGAGCGATTCTTCGGGCGCCACGTGGCGGGCAAAGTAGTCAATAAGCCGCTCTTCACTCACTTTGTCAATGGCATAAATCGTATCGCCGACGTCGTCATGAGCAATGGCTGATAGCTCTTCAAGAACGGCCGTTTCGCAAGCTTGCACGACGGCGTCCCGAATAAGGTTGTGTAGTTGGATGATTTTTTGAAGGAGTGGGTTCATGAGTGATGGTTATTGGGTGATTAGGTTATTGAGAGATTGAGCTATTGAGACATGTACCGATCCCCAATCCCCAATCCCCAGTCCCCAATTTCCTTAATATGCCTCCCCAGATAATGTTTCTT
>JBCCFD010000460.1:0-6284 GCA_039029915.1 Chloroflexota bacterium | reverse complement strand
CCAATGGCAAACATTTTCTGTTTGCCAATAAGTTTTCGCATCCGCCCTAAATAGGATTGTTCATATGGAATACTCAATTATTCACCTTTTGATGTTCTCAACCCGTTTTGAGTCTGGTCTGTTGTGGATCATCCTGACTTTACTCTTCACCACTGACTACTCACTATGTAATTTAGAAACCACACCTGCCAAAATGCTCATCCCCTCATCAATCTCATCATCAGATATCGTGAGCGGCGGCAGGAAGCGCACGCAGTTGCTATAGAGACCTGCCCGTATGGTGATGAGCCCTTTTTCAAGCGTACCGGCCGTAATTTTTCCGGTAGATTCCATATCTGGCTCTTTTGTGTCGGGGTCCTTTACGATTTCCATTGCCAGCATTGGCCCAAGCCCTCGCACATCACCCACGATGTTTGGATTGGCTATTTGAATTTGGTTTAGGTGGTAGCGCATATGGTTGCCAACTTTAACAGTGCGCGCCAAAAAGGTGGGGTTGCTGATAGTTTTAATCGCCTCGATGGCGGCCACGCAGGCCAGTGGGTTACCACTGTAAGTACCGCCTAAGCCACCTGGATGCGGTGCGTCTACGATCTCTGCTTTACCCGTTACGGCCGCAATTGGCATACCGGCCCCTAATGATTTTCCCGTCGTAATAAGGTCTGGCACAATGTCATAATGCTCGCAGGCAAACAGCTTGCCCGTTCGGCCAAAACCACACTGAATTTCATCAGCAATCATGACAATGCCGTATTGGTCACACAGTTGGCGAATGCGTTCTAAGAAGCGTGGTGGCGTGGTAAGGAAGCCACCTTCACCCTGAACAGGCTCAATGACAATCGCGGCAATATAGTTTGGATCAACCTGGGCCACCATAGCATTCTCCAATTGCCAACAGCTGTACTCTACAAACGCCTCTTCGCTTAAATCAGCTGGTTTGCGGTACACATTGGGAAAAGGCAGGCGGTAAATCTCAGGCGCAAAAGGGCCAAATCCTTTTTTGAATAAGCCATATTTAGAAGTCATGGCCATCGTCATGTTGGTCCGGCCGTGATAGGCACCTTCAAAAACAACAATCGCTTCGCGACCAGTGTAAGCACGAGCGATTTTAACGGCCGCTTCTACCGCTTCAGCCCCGCTGTTGAGCAGGACGCTCTTTTTAGCGTGGTCACCTGGCGTGATTTGATTGAGCAGCTCAGCGACTTCAACCATTGGCTCGTAGCTTGAAACGATGGAGCACATGTGAACAAGTTTCTCAGCTTGCTCTTTCATAGCATTGACGACGTTTGGAGGACAATGCCCGACAGCCAGCATGCCAATGCCCCCGGCAAAATCTAATAGCGTATTGCCGTCTACGTCGGTTACGGCCGTTCCTGCCGCATGGTCTATGGCGATCTGTGTTAATTTGGCCGCACCCTGAGATAAAGCTGCTTCTCGTCGTGCCACAATGGCTTGGCTTTTAGGGCCGGGTAGGTCAGTTACTAAGTTAATTGTTCCCATGGTTTGTTATTGGTAATTGAGTGTTGGCAATTACAAAAACGCCTATACCTAATTCACGCTCACTCCTTCTATTAAATGGAATTTATTCTCGAAATATAAGCACGTGCCAAGCCCTATCATATCTGCCAATTTGGAATATATACTCTGCACCGGAATTAAAGCGCACACCTATATCATATTGGCCTAATAAAAAATCAATAAAAATAATCTCGTAATTTCTACTAAATTCGGAATTGAAAGTGGAGAGCTCATTCTCAGGATTTTCTATTTGATAGTTGCTTGGAATTTCTTCGTTGTTAACAATTATTTCAATTAAACGATCCAGTGCATTGAGTGTCGCTCCTTCTTCATAAGACCTATAAGCTAGTACGGTCGGTATACCAAGAACAGGGGTTAGAAGTAATGCTGAAACAATAATGACCCCCACAGCGATCATTGAATCTTTAAATTTTTTATACCAGAGGATAGCCCCTGCCATCCCTAAACCAATAAAAAGCCAAATGAAGTAGAAAAACGTCAATACGCTGATGTCTAGCAGTAAAGAAGCAATCCAAAACCAAACTAAACCCAAGATAAGGAAAACCACTGTACTAATTTTTACATCTTTTGCTTTTTCCATTTCGTTTGAAATTTGTTCCCAAATTCTAGCGACTTACCAGATTGATTTACTAAATGATTAAAATTTCAGAGGTTTCTTCACGTTTAAAAAAAGCAATTCAGTTTATTGGCAGATTGCCTGTTTAGCCGATAATACATTGTTACAAAAATAAACTTTACATTTGTGTCATGTCGAGCAGGGCTAAATAAAAGTAGTCTCGGTCATAAGCTGAGTCGAGACATCTCATCATTAGAGAAGTGCACTCTATTTAATAGTTTAGTGGAGAGATGTCTCGACTCTCTAATTGATTGTTGCGTTAGTCGGCTTGATCCGCTCGACATGACATTAATAAAAGAACTTATGTAAAAAGGTAATAATATTCCGTTACAAAAGACAATTAAACTTCTTCCAGAGAAGGAATACTTAAAAACTTTGGTAACGAAGTAATAAGCTGAAATGCTGAAATGCTGATGAGCTGAGTAGCTTTAAAAATCCATCTCCATAACTTGCGAAAACGCATAGTCTAACTTTTCAAGGGCTTCTTCAACGTGCTCTTTGGTGGCGGTAAGCGGGGGGGCGATCCGCAGCGTGTTGCCATACATCCCGCCTTTGCCGATGAGCAGGCCCGTTTTGCGACTTTCTTCAAGCATACCATTCGCGAGATGGGCAGCCGGTTCTTTGGTTTCTCGATCAACAACCAGCTCGATCCCCTGCATGAGACCCCGCCCTCGGACTTCGCCGATGATGGGGTATTTTTCAGCCAGCTTATTCAGACCGGCTTCCAATTCAGCCCCAATTTCTGCGCAGCGGTCTGGACCATATGATGCCATCATCTCTTCGAGCGTGGCCACACCAGCCGCACAGGCAACCGGATTGCCCCCAAAGGTGCTAATTGTCAGCCCTTTGCCAACGGTACTTTGGGCGATTTCCTGAGTGGTTGCCACGGCCGAAAGGGGCATACCATTGGCGATACCTTTGGCCATTGTCATGATGTCTGGCGTGATGCCACAATGCTGATGACCCCACCAATGCGTGCCCGTACGGCCGAATCCAGTTTGTACTTCATCGATGATCACTAATCCGCCGTGCGCCCGAGCAATTTCAGCCGCCCCTTGCATATATTTGGGTGGCAACGTGATAAAACCACCGACACCTTGAATAGGTTCCATGATGATGCAGGCGATTTTGCCAGAGGTCATTGTGTGTAGTACGTCCTGCAAATCATCAAGACAAGCCTGCACAAAGGTCTCTTCGTCCATGTTGCCTAAGGCGCGGTAGGTGTAGGGCGTCATTGCGTGGCGAATATAGCCAATGTGGGGTGGCCCCATTCGCCATGAGCCTTGTCCAGTCAGTGACATGGCGAACTGAGATTTCCCGCTGTACCCGTGTCTTAGGGCGATGACTTCGGTGTTGCCGGTGTACACTTGGGCGAGTAAAACGGCCGTTTCGTCTGCATCCGTGCCCGATGCCCCAAAATAAAACGTGTCTAAGCCATTTGGGGTGATTTGACCTAGTTTTTCAGCAAACTCAATGTGCACCGCATTGGGATATAGCGTTGAGCTATGGATAAGCTTGCCAACTTGTTCTGTGACGCGCTCATTGACGCGCTTATTGTTGTGCCCCACGCTGGTGGTTAAGATACCGGCAAAGAAGTCGAGATATTTGTTGCCATCAACATCCCATACGTACATATCTTCGCCTCGCTCAAGGGGCAATGGATTGCTGTAGTACAGCAGGTGATTGGGCCAAAGATGTTTTTTCTGTTTTTGATTGATTTTTTCAGATTGTTTCATTTTGGGTTCTTCTCTCTTTTTTAGCTTAGACACCTCGTGGTTTCATCTTTACTTGGTTATGTCGCTATATGCATCAGGGCGTCTTTGCTTCAGCAATGGGAATAAATAACGCCATTGCTCAAATACGGCCGTTTTCAATTCTGCCACCAGGACTTCTGTTTTGTTCCGGCTAGCCTGGGCAATGATGTTGCCCGTTGGGTCACAAATAAAGCTGCTGCCGTAAAAATCCACATCCTCACTGCCAATACGATTGGCTGCGGCAATAAAGACGCCGTTGGCGATGGCTTGACCCCGCATGACAGTTTGCCACGCTTCAGCGGTATCTAGCTCAGGGGCTTCTGGTTCTGACCCGATAGCGGTCGGGTAGAAGATAAACTCAGCCCCGTTCAGGGCGCATATCCGCGACATTTCAGGAAACCACTGGTCGTAGCAGGTTGGCACGGCCGTTTTTATTCCCTCCACATCATGAATCGGATACTCATTGGCGCCACCATAATAATAATCCTCATAGTAGCCCGCCCCCTGTGGAATATGAACCTTGCGTGTGATGCCCGTGAGTTCCCCAGATGGGGCATGGACGGTTGCTGTATCCCAATGAACGCCGTCATCTGCGGCCTCAAACAGGCTGCCTAAAATAGCGACGTTGTTCTGTTGCGCCAATTGGGAGAATACGGCCGTAGATTCCCCGCCATTGACGGGTTCTGCCCAAGCATAATTGGCATCGTCTTTGACGCTGGCAAAGTAAGGTGACAGCGTAAACTCCTGCAAACAAACGATTTCAGCCCCTTTTTTTGCGGCTTCATCGACTAATTCACTAATATTTTTAATCATGCTGGCTCGATCGCCTGCCCAATTTGTTTGGATGACTGCAATTTTTGTGTTTTTCATAGTTGTTAATCGGTTGGCTAGCGTTCAGTATCTATAAAAACCAACTGCGTGTTGATTTCCCTAATAACTAATCACGAATAACCAACATCCTCTCTTCTCTTTCCTCTATTCTCTATTCTCCAAAATTTCCCTAGCCGCTTTAATTCCCGTTTCGTACGCGCCGTGTACGGTGGCGTAATAATGTGGATGAGTTGCTTCGCCAGCAAAATGAAGACGGCCGTTTACCGCCTCTCCCAAAGTTTGTCTATCCGTGGCTAGCTGCCCGACTTGGTCAAATGAATAGCTGCCCTGAGCGTAAGGATCAGCCTGCCAGTTGGTACGCACAAAGTTTAGAGGAGCCGGAATTTCACCATACCCATTGTCGCCAAAGATTTTCTGCATGATAGAGATTGTTTGCTCAAGAAGTTCCCCATCACTTAATTCATTGATGTGTCGTGCTCGACGCCCCGCATGGTAGGAGATAATGACGGGGTCGCCCGTGTAGTGGCCTAAATTGAACCAAGCATGAAACAGCGACATCTCTCCCGCGCTCAAATAGTTAAATCGATGTGCTTCCTTGGGCCAGTAAAACTTGTCGAAGCGCATGGCCAGTTTCTCGTAGTTGCCATAGCCGATGCGATCAATGGCGCCTCGTTTTTCTTCCGGTAGAGGAGGCTCAAAGGTAATGGCTTGATTTTTGAGAATGCCCAAAGGCACTGTGATGATTACGGCATCGCCCTCGAATGTGCCTTTGTTACTGGTAAGCGTGACACCTTTCTCGTGAGTTTTGATATGAGAAACGGCCGTATCTGTCAAAATCTCCAGCCCTTCCGCCAAGTAGTCCGTAATGGTGTTGAACCCACCGCCGTACACCACATGATCACCACCGGGCAAATAGGCGTACGAATCACTTAAGCCCCAGTCGATTAAATCCCAATCTGAGGCGTTTGTATACTCCATGCGAATGGTTGAGTAGTAATGGAATCCAAGCTCAGCGGCCTCTGACATTCCTTTAGGTTTTGGCAAGCCATGCTCAATCCAATCTTTCAGTGATTTTGCTTCACTGGGCTGCTCATAAAGTAAGGACGCCTCGCTGCTTATAAACGAGGCATTGGCTAAAAGCTGCCCTTCTGAATATTCGGCTAAATCGAGCGGAATGCCATCCTCTCGGTAGGCAGAAACGGCCGTTTGGGATCGATTTAAAAAATCAGTGTAGCCGGTAGCGATGTTGAGTTCTCGGGCTAATGACGTCATTGGATTGCCATCATAGCCATGAATCCAAGAGGCCCCTAAGTCAACATGATTGCCTAAGGTGCGATCCGTGTGCGTCCGTCCGCCAACGCGAGCCCTGGCTTCTAAAATAGTCACATTTTCCCCAGCTTCTTGAAGGGTTTTTGCTGCACTGATGCCAGCCATGCCAGCCCCGATTACGAGTATCTTTTTCATAATGTTTCACATTGTGCCAAAATTTCCCGTGCTGCTCGAACGCCGGTTTCATACGCTGCGTGGACCGTACCGTAAAAAGCGGT
>JBCCFD010000459.1:0-6293 GCA_039029915.1 Chloroflexota bacterium | reverse complement strand
TGATAACTATTCAATTTTTGGTGATATATGCGCTTGGGGTTCTGCAGAAAGTGTCCTATTTGCAAGAGTAACAGCCACAAAATGATGGTGCATTTGATTGTTTTCTTCAAAAATTCTGGGCACGCGAGCAGCATTGATATAGTGCGTGCCGTCTTCAAGGCGATAGGTTTCCCGATAACCTTCTTTTTTTAGCCGATGATGCATGTGCCCAGCCACAACGGCCCACACTTTCTTGCCCTGTGCTTTTGCGTGTGTGATGGCTTCCTCTAAGTCGATATCACCATTATCTCCTTCAGACTTTTTATAGTCGATCCCCCAGATGTCAGACCGAGTCTTGCTTAATCCGTGTGGGCCGGTGTGTGCTAAAAAAATAAGATTGTTTGATCGGGTTCCATCCACACATTCCTTTAGCCTTTTAATTGAATATTGGGTTGTTTGAATGCCAAACTGACTATTTAAATAATGGGGGTTGGCAAGCATATTTTCGCCCCACGAAAACGGCCGTCCAGTCACCACATCGAAGGTCAAACCTTGAATATCAAAAGAAAAAGTTTGATAGCCGCCCATCATGACGGGAGACATTGTTCTGCGAAGCCAGTTGATTCGAAAGGGGTGAAAAAAGCTGGTTATTTTTTTCAAGAATGGTGATTTTCTGATGGTTGCCAACATTTGTAGGGGGGTCACTGTGTCGTGGTTGCCGGGGATAAAAACGGCCGTTTTTTCCAATTGAGCCATTTTTCTGGCAACCGTTATGCCCTCCATAAATCGATAGTTTGCCAGATCGCCCACAAACAAAATCAAATCAAAATCAGATTGATTAAAAAAAGCGACATCTGCATCGTCAAAATGTGTATGGACATCGCCAATCACTGCAATTTTTACCATAGTCTGATTTTACCCGTGGCGAGCATGAAGTGAAAAAAGAGCGCGACGCTTATAAGCGCTGCGCTCTAAAACGAGGGAGTGTGTTGGGGGCTAACTCGCGAAATGAAGCAATTCGCGGTTGTTGTCAGAATAATGGGGAAATATTTCAAAAATGTGAAGAAAATGTTTTGATGCTATGTGCCTAGTAGTTTTAATCGGCGGATTTACGCTTATAGAAGAAATCTTCGTTTTCGTTTTGGTGCTGCAGCATGAGGTCAATGCCGTGCGGTGGCTCAACTTCACCCGCTTTGTCAGCATCGGTGACGCGTGGATCAATGACTTCATCGACGTGAAGCCAAATAAGACGGCCGTATCTAAAAATCACGGGAGATAAAATAATGAGGGGGAGCGACGCCCCACCAATATAGACAAATGGGGTTGGCTCAAAATAGATGAGGAGAATGACGAGCGTGATGGCAACAACGATAAAACTCAAAATGTAGCCAAAAAAAATGCCCATCAAAAAATACCCTTGCTCACGCTCGTATTTGATGCCACAAACGTTGCAGTGAGTATTCATTTTAAGAAAACTGCTAAAAACCTCTCCCGTAAGGCAGTGAGGGCATTTTCCTTTGATTGTGGCTAAGATTCTTTCCACCATAGCGGTACGATAGCGGAAAACGGCCGTTTCGTCTACCTTTAATTAGCAGTTTCAATAAGCTTCATACCAATGTTTAATCCACCAAATGCGGCCCAGATTGGGAGGCCAAAAAGTAGCGTCATGAGAATGAGTTGCTGTAGTAGATCGGGGAGTTGAATTGACTGCATAAATCCACCAATGACGGGAATTAAAACGATAATTGAAAGCGCAAATGCGGCACAGGAAACAGAGAAGGCCGTAAAGCTAACAATCAATTTTTGACCCAATGAACTATTTTGACTTTCCATTTTTCATCTCCTTATTTGAAAAGAGCCAGGCAAAATTTAGCTCTAATAAATTGATATACGTTGGATAACCGTTTGTAGTTGTTTATTTTCTAACTTAGGTTTCTTGAATCAATACCTTTCGGGTTTCAGGGGCGCTAGATCAATTGTGGTTGTTTCTCTGTTAATGATTGCTGTGACCAGCTTTCCTGTTATTGGCCCCTGCGTGATACCTAGCATGCCGTGTCCTGTGGCAAAAATGAGGTTGTGGATCTGTTCACTGCGGCCAATGTAGGGTAATCCGTCTGGGGTCAACGGCCGAAAACCGGCCCAGGTTTCTTCAACATCTAGCTTATCCATGTCTGGTAGGACTGTTTTTAATGCATCGCGATTGACCGCCAAACGCTTTTGATTAATAGAAAGGTCAAAACCAGCTAGCTCAAGCGTGCTGCTAAATCGGAAGCGCTCATTTCCAAGTGGGGTAATGGCTACCTTTGAATCATCTACGGCTAACGGCCGTGTTGGGCCTTGTGTAGTTGACTGTTTTTTGACCGTCACGCTGTATCCTTTTGCTGGCTCCATTAAAATAGGAGCCCCCATTTTTTTGGCTAGGATGGATGACCAAGCCCCAGCGGCTAGCACCACTTCTTGAGGCTGAAAACGGCCGTTTGTTGTTTCAACAGTTTGTAATCGACTACCAAAGTGTTCAAATTGAATAACCTCTGTTTTTGTCAAAATGGTCGCGCCTTCCTTTTCTGCTAAACCAGCAACGCCCTGTGTGAATTGACGAGGATTTAGGTGAGCATGTTCTGGGAAAAAAATGCCAGAATGAACATCACTCTGTAATTTCGGCTCTAATTCTTCTAGCCCATCCCGATTGAGCGATATCGCCTTAACGCCCAAATTCCGTAATTCAGCCGCTTCTTTTTCTCCCGCTTGCCGATATTTTTCAGACAGATGTAGATGAAGCAAACCGGCTTCGTGGAAACCAAATGCTAAGCTTGGCTCAGCGGACAACTCTCTAAACAGTGCTAAACTTTGCCTATTGAGCTGCAGTAAGGTGTTTGCCCCTTTGATCATGCGTGAATGGGTGCATGCTTGCGTAAAAGCCCATAACCATTTAGCTAAATCAAGGTTCAAGCGCGGTTTGATATAAAAAGGACTGCCAGAATCAAGCATCCACTTTAATCCCTGACCCAAAACACCGGGTGCGGCCGTGGGTAAGGCATAGCCTGTTGCCACCCAGCATGCGTTTCCATGCGATGCTCCGGCGCATATTTCATCTTTTTCAATCAGCGCGACCTTCTGGCCAGCTCGGGATAGAAACAGCGCAGCGCATACCCCAATGACCCCGCCACCAATAATGAGCACATCAGTTTTTTCCGCCATTTAAATTAACCTTCTTTAGGGAGTGAAAATGAATCAGCCATTTCGATTGAACACGTATTTTGTCAGCTGCCTAATTCTGGTTCAGACTCTTCTCACCAAAACAAAGTGAAGCAAAGCGACAAATTTTATTCGCTTTTGAACTTATTCTCTATAATTCAAGGAAAATCACAAAATGAATTTTGAAACACAATTCAATATTTGTTTGGTGTACCACGAAGTACAGCCAAAACTATGTTGATGGATGCAGACTGATTTTAGCTGTACTTCAAAGCGAACAAAAATTCATCAACCTGCTTTTGTCCATCAAATCTTTTTTGTTCGCACTTATTACTTTGTTACCAAAGTTTTTAAGTATTCCTTGTCTGGAAGAAGTTTAATTGTCTTTTGTAACGGAATACTTATCCATTTTCAATAATTCATAAAGGATTTCCAACAATGAACGGCGCTCAAGCTTTAATAAACACACTCGTTGAAGGGGATGTAGACGTTTGCTTTACAAATCCCGGTACGTCAGAAATGCACTTTGTGGCAGCATTGGATCAAGTTCGCGGTATGCGAGCCGTTTTAGGCTTATTTGAAGGGGTTTGTACGGGGGCGGCTGATAGCTATGCTCGAATGTTAGGCAAACCTGCTTCAACTTTGCTTCACCTTGGCCCAGGTTTGGGGAATGGGTTTGCTAACTGCCACAACGCGTGGCGAGCCAGATCGCCTATGGTGAATATTATTGGTGAGCATGCCACTTATCATCTCAAGCATGATGCGCCGTTAACGAGTGATATTGAAGGTATTGCAGCCCCATTTTCGGGCTGGGTGCGCACAACCATGACGCCAGATGAGGTGAGTCAAGACACGGCTGAAGCAATCTGCGCCGCCAATACCAATCCGGGCCAAATTGCCACCTTAATTCTACCGGGCGATTCGTCGTGGAATCCAACCCATAAGCCACTTGCTAACCAGATAGCGGCACCAAGCCCAACATTTGATGAAACGGCCGTTTCTCGGGCCGCTAAACTCCTCAAATCTGAAGAGCCTACCTTGCTTTTACTGTCTGGCAAAGCTGTGCTTGATGATGGTCTTGAACTCGTTGGCAAAATTTCCGCCAGAACTGGCTGTGATCTAATGAGCAATCGACCGACCGCCCGTCGTCAGCTTGGGGCTGGCAGAACGGCCGTTAAAGCGCTGGCCTATCCGGTGCCGCCATCTGTCAAGCAGCTGGCACAGTATAAAAATATTATTTTGGTGAGCACGGCTGACCCCGTGGCGTTTTTCGCTTATCCCAACATGCCCAGCCGCTTGGCGCCGGAAGAGGCAAACATTGTGACTCTGGCCACGCCTGAGCAAGACGTCATTGGGGCTTTAACCGCTTTGGCTGAGGCTGTCGGCGTAACAGGGCAGGAAAAAACGGCCGTTTATGTCCGTGAAGCGTACGGTTTACCTCAAGGCGAACTTCATTTAGGCGCCATTTGGCAAAGCGTCACTGCTCAAATGCCTGAGGACACCATTATGGTGAATGAAGCCCTCACCTCTGGCTGGGGCTCAGGCCGGTTTTTGCAGGATACGGTGCCGTTTGACATGCTTAACGGCACTGGGGGTGCCATTGGGCACGGTTTACCTCAGGCCGTTGGTGCGGCGGTTGCCTGCCCTGACCGACAGGTGATTGGCATGCAGGCTGATGGGTCCGCGATGTACACCATCTCTGCTCTGTGGACTCAGGCCAGAGAAAATTTGAATATTGTCACCGTCTTGTTCAACAATCGCGCCTACAAAATTCTCCAGGGAGAACTCGACAACGTTGGGGCGGTTCGACAAGGCAATATCGCCGACAGTATTCTTAATTTGGACAATCCCCAACTTGATTTTGTCAGCATTGCCCAAGGGATGGGCGTTGAGGCGAGTCGGGCGAGCACGGCAGAGCAGTTTAATGACCAGTTTTCAGCCGCCTTGCAAAAAAATGGGCCTCATTTGATTGAGGTTTTGGTTTAAGTTAGAGGAGCAGGATGAACAGCGATTTATGTTTTAAATCAGCCACCGAATTGGCTAGATTAGTGCGGAATAAAGAGATAACGGCCGTTGAGCTTATGGAAGCCCATCTGCGGCAAATTGAGGCCATTAATCCAACCGTAAACGCGTTTGTGACGCTGGTTGCTGAGCAGGCAATCGATGGGGCAAAAGCGGCCGATGACCGGCAAGCAATGGGTAAATCCTTAGGCCCCCTGCATGGATTACCCGTGGCTCACAAAGATTTAACGGATACGAAGGGCATTAAAACGACCTACGGCTCACCGCTTTTCTCTGAGCACGTGCCGACGGAAGATGCACTGATTGTAGAACGTCTCAAAAGCGGCGGGGCCATTACGCTTGGCAAAACAAATACGCCTGAATTTGGGGCTGGCTCGCAAACGTTCAATTCGGTTTTTGGCGCAACAGTCAACCCGTACAATACAGACTATACCTGCGGCGGCAGCAGTGGGGGCGCTGCGGTGGCGCTGGCGTGCGGTATGACCCCGCTGGCTGATGGGTCTGATATGGGTGGCTCATTGAGAAATCCCGCTAGTTTTTGCAATGTGGTGGGTTTACGGCCGTCTCCCGGTAGGGTGCCAACTTGGCCCAAGTCGCTTGGCTGGGGAACGCTGGGGGTGGTTGGCCCAATGGCTCGCACGGTTGAAGATATTGCCCTTATGCTGCAGGCAATCGCTGGACCTGATCCTCGGGAACCTATTGCTATTCAGCAGTCTGGCGGTATTTTTGCTCAACCGCTCGAGCGGGATTTTAGGGGGGTGAAAGTCGCCTGGAGTCGCGATTTAGGCTATTTTCCAGTAGATTCGCGCGTAACGGCCGTACTTGAGTCACAACGCGCTACATTTAGCGATTTAGGCTGTGACATTGAAGAAACTCAGCCCGATTTTACGGATGCTGATGAAACATTTAAAGCGTGGCGAGCCTACTCCTTTGAGTCAGGATTCGGTGAGTTAACGACAAAATATCCTGATAAATTTAAACAATCCATCATTTGGAATGTAGATCAGGGTAGGGTGCTCACAGGTCCCCAGTTAAGCCGGCTTGAAATGAAGCGCACCATGCTTTACCATCGCCTGCGGGAATTTATGGAAACTTAT
>JBCCFD010000458.1:0-6307 GCA_039029915.1 Chloroflexota bacterium | reverse complement strand
TAATGGCTGAACTCGGCGTCAACCCGTCCCCAGAAACGGACGCCCTCTACGACGACATCGAATCCGGCAAACACGACCCCGGCACCCAATCCCCCAATCTCCTAGCCTCCCAATCTCCCAATCCGCCCACAAATCTGAGGGCAAGCCTCCCGAGCCCTTTCCAACTCCTCCCCCAGCTTGATTACTTCGTCGGGCGGGAGTCTGAAGCCGACACCTTACGGCAATGGCTCACCCAGCCGAACGGTCCCCATTTTGCCGCGCTTGTGGGCATGGGCGGCATCGGAAAAACGACGCTCGCCAACCAAATCGCCCATTCGCTACGCACCGAATTTACAGATGGCGTGCTTTGGGCAGATGCTGTGGCGGGCGAGCCGTTTGATATTTTAGAAGGCTGGGGGAAGGCATACGGTTTTGACTTTAGCGGGCTTAACGATGTTGAAAATCGGGCGGCGGCGGTGCGGGGCATGCTGGCCGACAAACAGGCTCTCATCGTGATTGACGATATTTTTGAGCTATCCCGCATACGGCCGTTATTGCCTAACGGCGAAGCGTGCGCTGTCCTGCTCACTACGCGCAATCTAGAGATCGCCGTTTCGCTCAATGCCAAAGTCATTCAATTAGAAACCCTCTCCGCAGAAAACGGCCGTGATCTATTGGGCAACATCATTGGCAGCCAGCGCGTCGCGGGTGAAAGCGAGGCGGCAGATGATATTGGCAGCCTGCTGGAATATCATCCGCTGGCGCTGGAGATTTGCGCCCAGCGTCTGAAATCTCGCCGCCGCCGCAAGCTGGTCGATATGGCGGCCCAGCTGCGAGACGTGCAAAACCGCTTAGATTTAGAGATTAGTGATCGGGCCGTGCGCACTTCGTTTGAGGTGAGCTGGGAAGGGTTAGATGTTCGGCAGCAGGGCGTCTTTTCTAAACTCGCCGTTTTTGAAAGCCGTCCGTTTGCCTCTGATGCGGTAGCGGAGATTACGGGGCAAAATCGGTATAAAGCGGAGGATACGCTTGATGCCCTGCACGCGCTTTCGTTGGTGCGAGAGGAAGGGGATATTCATTATCGGCTCCATGCCCTGCTGGCTGATTTTGCCTTGGAAAAGCTTGGCACTGCACTGGGTGAGGTAAACGGCCGTATGGCTAGCTACTACCAAACGTACGGCCAAACCAACCAAATAAACTATGACGCCTTAAGCCTCGAGTGGCCCAATATTTCAGCCGGGATGCGAGTGGCGCACAAACAAGAAAACTGGCCACTCGTGTTGACGTATGGGGAAACGATGGTCGAACCGTGGTTTGCTCAGGCTCGCTTTGCGGACATCCAAACGGGGATGGCGTGGGTTAAAGAGGCGGCTGAAGCAACTGATGATGAAGCAACGTTAGCTTATTTTGAAATGAAGTGGGGGCAAGCTTCCATTGAGCGAAATGAGTATGAAACGGCTGTGTTGCATCTTGAAAACAGCTTTGAACGATTTCAGCAGCTCGACAACCCAGCCCGATTGGCTGAAATCCAGTTTAATCTAGCTCGGGTAGCTATCGAGCAAAACGAATATGAACACGCCCTCGATTTGCTAATGGAAAGCAAGCAGATTCGCCAGAATCTGTCGGATCAAAAAGGAGTGGCCGCCATTTTGTATCGGGAAGCAAGGGTTTGGAATGCGTTTGGCCCAGACCTCAATCGCGCCGAACAACTGGCTCAAGAGGCGTTGGTGATTCAAACTGAACTACAGGACAGCTACTGGCAAATCAACAGCCTGCGTCTGCTAACCGAAATTGAAATTACGCGAAAAAATCCAGAAAAAGGACTGCATTATTCTGAGCAAGCCCTGGAAATTAACACCCGTTTGCAGAATAAGGGGGAGCAGGCGGCGATTTTGTACAATCTCTCTAGCGTCTATCGGCAGATGGCGCAATTTGATAAAGCGATAGAAGTTGCCAATGAAAGCCTTGAAATTTTTAAGCAGATGGGGAATCTACGGTTTCAGGGATTTTTGCACTACAGTATGGCAATGATTTATCAGAATCAAAATATATTTGACAATGCGCTACTCGCCTGTAAAGAATGTATCAACATCTTTAAGGCATTAGGGGATCACACCTCAACTGTTTATGGACTGGTTCTATGGGGAGATTGTTATCAGGCAATAGGGCAGCAAGCTACGGCCGTTTCCAAGTGGGAGCAAGCTAAAGAGATCGCCATTGGCTTGACCAACGCTACATTCGTCAAGATGATCACCAGTCGGCTAGCTTCTGTTTCCACCGATTAAAATTGTCTTTTCAAACACCAGATTTGATTGAGTCACAAGCAAAATGGTAGAAACTTACCCCTTCGGATTGTCACCTTGAGCAGAGCGACCATACATTTTTTGCAATCACCTTACCCACCGTGAATACCCCCTTCAGGCCCCTTATTGGCCCAAAGTCGAAGATATTGGTCGAGCAGGTTTTCTGGCACGCGCTTATTCGGTGGGAATTTCTCGTCTTCATGGTAATTGTCCTGATATCGCCCCACATAATGATTCGGCTGTTTATCAAATGACTCAATCGGCTTTGAAATACCCTGCGTAAACTTATCTTCTAGCTCAGACAGATCAAATTTAACGTCATTGCTCCAAAGCGTTTCAGTCCAATCAGGAATATAAAAGATATCAACCAAGTCAGACAGCATTTGCCACACATAGCGCATGCTTAGGTTAAATACCGTCTCAAAGTTTGTGGTTACAAACTCATAATGTTCGCTGTCATACTGATGATTTTCATGCTCTTCATGGTCATGCTCCACAATAGCGGATAAGACGGATAGCGCCATATCATTGGTATCTTGCTCCGGTGTCAAAATGTCCCACTCAACAAGCTTCGCTTTCCAATTTTCATCCAGCAGTTTGGGCACAACATTATAGAAAACCGGTTTGGCGCCGTGCACTCTCATTTCGATGGATACGTCTTGGATAGCTTTAAGAATTTGGGAGGCGATAAACGGCCGTATTGCCGGAATCGGATGGTGTCCGCTATCTTTAATCAAGTCTTCCGGCTCACCGTCCGAGAGAATATCCTGCAGCCCTAAAACATAGATGGGGCCAGCAACAATACAGCCATAAATGTCACAAAACAGCTCTTCCATCCAGTTTACCAGCCAATTTGTGGGGCGTGAACCCTGCACACCAGACTCGAAAGCTTGCTGTTCTTCAGCAATTTGCGCTTTAAACGGCACCAGCTGTTGAGCAATGGTAGCTCTTTGATTATTGTTGATTTTGAGCGTGCCGTTGCGAAACAGAAAATGGCCAATTTCATGCGGAATCGCTAGAAAGTCCCAAGGCACCTGTGATTGGTCGCCTGTAAATTGAGTTTGGCGGGTGGGGACGCTGGCAAACGGTAGACCAATCAAAATGACGTCGGGATCGTAGGGCAAAACGCGCACCTTGGTCACCTGGCTAAAGTACGTGATGATGCGCGTGTACCGATTATCCATGAGCGCGCCTCGGGCCAGCTTCATCGCATGGGTCGCTAGCACATCCGCATTCAGGAGCGCACTGCCTTGAATGGTCATACTGCCATCCGGGGCGCGCTGCCGCTGATCAAGCGCCCGCTGCATAATTTCTAAATCTTGAGACAGATTATTGAGCGTATTGCGTAATTTAAAGGTGGCGACGGCTTTTTTTAAGCCAAGGCGTTCAAAGGGAACCGCTGGATCTTTGTGATAGATTTCCTCGTAGAAGAATAAGGGCTCACCCTCTGCTGCGGCCTTATATTTTTTCTTGAAGCTTTCTATCTCCTCTTGAAAGTGATGCACCAGTCTAAAGATATGTCGTACGCGCTCGTCGCCAAAGTTGAGCAGGTTCGTGAGCAAAACGTGGAGCGTGTTGATTTGGGTGAGTTCGTACCAATCTTCAAGCCGCATGGCAACCTTTTGATGGTCATCCACCATCTTTTTGGCAGAAGCCTGGCTGGTTTTGACGATGTTGAGCAGGTTTTGCAAACGGCCGTTCCACGCGCCCGATGTATCAAAGGTGTAGCGTGTTTTTGATTGTTTGTTCCCCCTACCGCCAACGGGCTGCATCGTTTCAAGCCAATCGCCATCCTTTTCTTTAAAAAGGTACACTAAGCCCGTTTCTTTATCGTCATCAGGCCCGCCGTTCTCGCTAATCACCATTGTGCCGTTGTAAACGGCAACTGTGCCGCCAAAAAGGTTTAATACGTCCCCGCCAGTTGCATCGCTATCCCATTGAGGCGTTAAAACAGACTGCTTGTGCCACTCGTTGTTTAAGCGTCGTTTGTACACCAAAACGACTCTGATACTGTTGGAGGCGCTGTTAATATAGGAGGCAGAAATGAGTAGGTGGTCACCTTGAAGGGCTAAACCATCGATCGTTCCGGGAGCGTATCCATCAAAAGCTGGCAGAGCCAAAAGCTGTTGTTTCAACGATGAGTAAATAAAAATGTAGGTTTGCTCATCTTTGACGCCACTCACGGCAATGGTTTCGCCGTCAATCACCAATTGGGTGCCAAACTCATCCCAATCACCGTCTGATGCATTTAAATAGGTTGATGCCAATGTGGTGGGTTTAAAAGTCAATTGCGCTTCCCACTGCAAAGGAGCCGTTCGTTTGAACATAAAAACGGAAGCTGGGTCGCTGCTATTCTTCTCATTGGCGCGGACGAGGAGCGTCTCCTGATTTAGGGCAATCTTTTCCCCAAAGCGCGTCACTGGCACCTGATCAGGTTGAAATAGGATGAC
The DNA here is from genome assembly GCA_039029915.1 of Chloroflexota bacterium. Lineage (GTDB taxonomy): Bacteria > Chloroflexota > Anaerolineae > Promineifilales > Promineifilaceae > QQUD01. The sequence continues at coordinate 1,575 of JBCCFD010000458.1, read as the reverse complement.
GGGTTTGGCCCAGTCATGATTGGCCTGTTTTTCGTAAATGGCAACAAATGATTGACCAGACTTTCGATTTTCACCCCCAATAACAATCGTGTCCCCGCTGACAGCAATGCTGGCGCCAAAATAACAGTCAAAATGATCGATATCCATATGCCTTGGAATGCGTATTTCGTTTGAGTAAGCCCAGTTTCCACTGCTGTCTTTTTCGTACACGAACACAATCCCTGCCCCAAGCCCGGCCGTTGTATTGTGGTATGGTGCACTCACCAGCGCTATTTTGTCGGATATGGCAACAACATCGCCAAAACCGCCCCCCATTTTATCTTCGTCCTTCCAGGGAGGGGTGAAGGGAGTGGGTGTCTTAAGCTGATCGTTACCCGTGCGGTTGTAAATGTAAACGCGCCCTTTTTGCCCTTTTTCTAGCTTTTGATACGGCGCAGACACAATAACGGCCGTTTCACAAATATCCGCCGCATTTCCAAAGCCACCATACTTTTCTAGGCCGGCTAAATCAGGGGGACGAATAATGAGATGAGGTTTAGCATCACTTTGTTGTAAATTTGTCGTCTGATCGGTCACGGGTGTCTCCTCTACTGTTCCAATGTTGAAGAAAACAGATTATAAATGAATATGACCAACGATAAAAAACGGCCGTCCCCAAACCGTCTCCACAAAAGGTGCTATTTCTCAGTAAAATTAGATATGAATAAAGCGAGGTCTAGTTTATTATGAATATTCGTCCAGCCATCCCAAATGATGTCCAATCAATGACGACCTGCGTTAATGCCGCTTATGCCCACTACATTGAGCGGATTGGCCGCCCGCCTGGCCCCATGCTCGACGATTATGCTGAAATGATTCGTAACCACACTGCCTTGGTGGCTGAAATTGAGTCACAGCTTGCTGGGCTTCTTATTTTGATCGAATATCCCGGCCGATTTTTGCTTGATAATGTGGCTGTACATCCTGATTTTCAGGGGCGGGGGGTTGGCAAGCAGCTTCTTATTAAAGCAGAGCAGATCGCTCACCAACGCGGGTTTGCAGAGATTCAGCTCTATACGCATGAAAAGATGGTGGAGAATGTGGAGATATACGGCCGTTTTGGCTACACTGAATTCGACCGCCGCATAGAAAAGGGGTTTTCCCGGATTTATATGAAGAAAGTGCTCGTAAAACAAGCTGACTAGGTTGCACAATGTCAAACCTAGTGTTCTATCTACCATGAAATAATGGCCATTGAAATGATCAGAACATGAGGTTTCGTCTACCTCCTTCACAATCGTCATCGATCAAATTAGGGTAGACGAAACCTTAGCCTAGTGGTGCACCAAACAAGGTTTGACGGGTAAGTTTGGTGCACCTTCAAGTAGTCCTCGTCATCGTTACACCTTGCAAAAGATATTTGGCGGACTACTAGATGATTTTTACCAAAAGATACTCAATATTCACCAGGCTCCTAAAATTTCTAATATTGCTCACTCAAGCAAAAACCTATTTTTATGCAGCACCCTCAAGAATCATTGCGGCCGCTTTTTCACCGATCATAATAGATGGTGCATTGGTATTACCAGAGGTTAC
>JBCCFD010000457.1:0-6339 GCA_039029915.1 Chloroflexota bacterium | reverse complement strand
GCTTAAGCTTGAAGGTGCCTTTACGTGAGTAAATCAAAAAGGTGTCACCGTCCCAAAAGAACCAAACGGGTCGAGGTTGGGGGCGTCCTTTACTATCAATGGTCGTTAACCAAATAATCCACTCTTTTTCTAAACGCTGTTGAACGCGTTTTCCAAAGTCTGTCTTTAAATCAATCAAAATATTCTCCTAGGCTAATGTGAACCGAAAAAAGCAAATTCAAGAGATAATTTTTATAAATGGAACGGAACAGTTGAGTGTGTTACAAATTTTCATGTTAGCCAACGGCCGTTTCCCCTTTGGCAGTATGATGGGCCATATGTTTTGCTGAAAATCGCCGAATATATTGATAATCATCGTTCTGATACTTATGCGTTAAACCCCAGGTCAAAATTTCAACGGGGCTTTTAGCCGCCTCAATCATACGATTGAGGCCAATAGCGTGAGGGGCGCTGCGAATATGCGCCATAATTTCAAAGTTGATTCCATCTGCGGCCCACTGAATGGTATTGCGTTCGGGGCCGTCCGTCGTAATTAACGAGGCTATTCCGCCACGGTAAGGCCAAACACAAACCTCGTGTCCACTATTGCTAACTGGATTGTAGGGAGATTTTATATAAGGCCCAAGAGGATGATCGGCAATCGCCACACCGTGACGAATCATGCGACCTCCGAAATTAATCTCCTCACCCATCTGTTCCCCTTTGTAGTAAAGATAAAATTTTCCACGATACGGCAAAATGCAGGGGTCGTGCACTTTATGGCTATCAAAATCGCCCCTTTTTTCAACCAAGAACCGATTGTCCGCCTCACCACACCAAACCCCATTTGTGGCCGGGCTTAAAATCGGGTCTTTACATTTTACCCAAGGCCCATCCGGTGATTCTGACCACGATAAACCAATCTGATTTTTGACCCGCACTGTATAAGGAGATTTAACCGTTTGATAGCATAGATAAAATCGATTCTCATGTTTCATGATTTCACAGGTAAACACCGACCGAGCATCGTACGCTCCCTTGTCACCGCGCTTAATAGCAATGCCCTGTTCTTGCCAATGCCAACCATCTTCCGAGGTTGCATACCAAATATCGCACCGATCCCAAGGCCAAACCTTCTCATTCTCAACATCACCCCCAAAACCTTGGCTTGGCCCCGTGCTTTTTGAATACCAAACGTAATATTTGCCATCCTCTTGAATAATGGCGCTGGGATCTCTGCGAACAACACCGTCTTCAAATGCTAAATCACCCTGTAAATCGGATTCTTCAAATTGAACAAACCATTCGTTGCCCAATCGCTGCCAGCTTAGTGCCCGCTTTGTGGCAGCACTGAGATGTGAAGGATTTGATATGCCAAAATAATCGATTTGTTCTGAGTTTAAAGAAGAGTCTGTATTCATAGTATCAAGCTTGATGTTTGGCCAGTTTTTCCCAATCTAAGCTAACACCGTGTCCCGGTCGTTCAGAAGCAAATGCATATCCATCTTCAATTTCCAATTGATGAACTAAGAAATCATCCAAGCGAAAAGCGTGGATTTCCAATAAGGATGCATTCGAGATGGCCGCTAAGCAGCTCACGTGTACCTCCTGAATCCCGTGGGTGGTTATCTCACGATTATGCGCTTCGGCAATATGAGCCACTTTCATCCAAGCCGTAATGCCGCCTAAATTGGAAACATCAGCATCAGGAAAGGAAACCCGCCCGTCAGCAATCATCCGCTGGAACTCATAAATCGTATGAAGATTTTCTCCTGTTGCAACCGCAATCTTTCCTTCAGTTTCAAGTCGCCGATGGCCATCAACATCATCGGGAATAATCGGTTCTTCAATCCAATACAGGTTGTATGGTTCAAAAAACCGAACAGCTCTCAACGCTTGCTCAACCGTCCATTTCATGTTGACATCAACCATTAACTTCCGTTTGGGGCCGAGCATTTGCCGAACGGCAGCAATCCGTTGTCGATCTATATCAATATCATCTCGTCCAATTTTTATTTTGATGGCATGGATGCCTGCATCAAGAAACCCTTGCGTTTGCACCAATAGCTCATCGATTGACAAATCAAAATCGATACCACCACCATACGCCTCGACTTTGTTGTTGAATCCACCCAAGAAACGCCAAAGCGGTTCGTTGGCCATTTTAGATTTCAAATCCCACAGGGCCACATCCACGGCCGAAATTGCAAAGACTGCAATGCCACCTCTCCCTACATAGTGCAAAGCCCACCACATCTTTTGCCATAGCTGCTCAATTCTGCGAGGGTCTTCGCCGAGGAGAATGGGGGTTAAGGTGTCGCGGATCAAAGAAGCAATGGATGCGCCCCCCACCTGGCCCACCGTGTATGTGTACCCCATCCCTTTAGCCCCATCAGAGGTGGTTAGCTTCACGACAACAAGGGAAAACTCGTTTTGTACACCGTGGATGGCATCAACCATCGGTCTTGAGAGCGGAATATGATACAAAGTCGTTTCTATTTTTTCGATTTTCGTCATTTTAGGACTCAATTTAGTGGAGAACAAAAAGCTCTTTGAAATAGAACTGGGTCATTAAAGTTTTTGTTCTCCTGAAAGTAAATCACATGTTCCGCTTGGGAATTCAAATTTCTTTTTATGATTTACTTTACCTCTGCAAATAAACATTTTAAATAAGCGGCTTCTTTGAAGGTAATGGGATGATCTAGCGCGTGTTGGGTGCGTTCAATTTCGGTCAACGGCCGTTTTGCCCCCCACGCCGCATTGTGCACTATCTCAAAAAACGGCTGCGCTTGGATGCGGCTTGAACAAGACGCCATCACAAAAAAACCATCACGATTAACCAGCTTCACCCCTAGCCTCACCAGCTTCCGATAAGCAGACATAGCGCGGTCTACTTCACTTTTTTTCTTAGCAAATGATGGGGGATCGATGATGACCATGTCAAACCGCTTTCTATCTTCGCTGAGCTTCGTCATCCCAGCAAACGCATCAGCCACGATGGCGCTGTGCCTTTCAACAGGCAGTGGATTCAAAGTAACGTTTCTGTGAGCGGCATTTATAGCAGGTTGGCTTAGGTCAAGGCTGACCACTTCAGTTGCATCCCCACGCAAAGCGTAAAGAGAAAATCCACCCGTGTAGGCAAAGACGTTTAGCACGGAGCGCCCTTTGGCCAGCTTTTCAACTCGCTCCCGATTTTCACGCTGGTCTAAAAAGAAGCCCGTCTTTTGCCCGTGTTGGACATCTGCTTCAAAGATAAGATTGTTTTCGAGGAATTGGACGGGTGCGTTTACGGCCGTTCCCCACACCACCATGCCATCTCGCAAACCAAGCTGCCCTGCCTGGGCTTGAATATTCCGACTGAGCCGCAACACAATCCGTTCAAAAGGGACAACATCGGGCAAGAGATCAACGAGTGTGTGGAGATGGGGCAGCCAAGCGAGGGAGTACAGTTTGAGAACGGCCGTTTCCGCATACCGATCAACCACCAGCCCCCCAAAGCCATCATTCTCGCCGTGAATTAGACGATACCCCGTCGTCCCCTTTTTCAAGAGGGGTTGGCGAATAGCTTGTGCCTCATCAAGTTTATTTTTAAACCAGTCAGCATTAATTTTAGCGGGTGAACCAGCGTGCAGGATACGCACTTTGACGGGTGAATCGGGGTCATATAACCCTACGGCGAGGAACCGTTTTTTGCGGTCGAAAATAACGGCCGTGTCTCCCGCCTTGCCTTCAAAGCTCACCGAGCCAATCGACTCTTCAAATAGCCAAGGGTGTCCCTGCCGGATGGCACGCTCAGCCGCAGGCACAATTCGCACTGCGATAGCACGCTCAGCAGGTGAGGGAAGTTGGTTAAGAATACTCATAAGCAAGGCTCTATTTTAACGCAAATGGGAGTGGAAGCAGAAACAGCCGTATAACTGTCCAAGCCAACTTTACATTTTCCCTTTACAACAAAGAACTGCCGACTTACGCCGGCAGTTTTTCTAAAATTTTAAACTAAGGTGCTTGAAGATTAAGTGAAACGAGGTTCCTACTTAGAATAAAACAACAGCCATAATCTTCGTTTCCTCGAGGTTCCGAAGCTTTTATCCAACACGGTTTTCATTTTAGAAACTTCGGAACACTTAGCACTGATGATTAGGGCGATTGGTCAAGGGTATTCACCTCACTGATTTCATCATTGTCGCCATTGAGGTCAAAGACCCACCATGTTTTTACACCAGCCTCCGTTGGGCCGTCAAATTCAGCAATCAATCCGGATGGGCCGTACACTTTCACATTCGCGCCGGTAAATGAATCACCACCGGCAAAGATTTCAACCACATAGGAGTAGGTGCCAGATGACCGCTCGCTAATCGTAATCGTTTCTGGTCCAAAACCGTTCGTATCATCAACATCTAATTGAGCAAACGGTGCCGCATCGATAGACCCTACATTTTCGTAGTTGATAAATTGACTCTCGTAGCCTGGAATGTACAGATACGAACTAAATCAGAAGGAGATTCACCCCAGGTCAGCACGATACGAATATCACCTTCAACAATCTCTGGTGATAAAACAAAGTTTTGCATGACGGTTTCACCAGCCACAATGGTCACAGTTTCTTCAGCAATAAAGTAACCTTCGGCTCTTGAGCCCATAAGCAGTTCTTCAGCAGGTAAATCTGGCATGGTGTAGTTGCCGCTGTCATCAGAAAAGACGCAGGCATCTGTAAAATGAATACAAACAAGCGCGTTAGGAATTGGTTCAGCAGTGGTCGCATCAAGCACTTGTCCTTGCAGGATGCCAACGGCACTTTCTGGCGTGGCTTCAGCGAAATTGCCTTGTGCTTCACGGATAAAAGTGGCATCTTCTAAATACAGTTGCGTATCGTTATATTCATTTAACTGAAGCACAAAGTTAAAATGACGTAGATAGTGGTTTGGGATGGTGGTGGACTCAAAGGAAAGCCCCTGCCCAGCCAAACCTGGCACAACAAAGAATAAAGCGTCTTCTACGGTGTACCCGTCTGACCCGTCTAAAAAGGACAAGGCCACACCATCTGCAGTGGCGACAACAAATGCCCCCGCTGGATTGGACACCTGTAATAAGACGACCTCACCAGACCCGCTCGTGCCGTAGATGGCAAATCCAGCGCGCGTTTGTAATTCGGCTGGACTATCATTGGCAACGGGAAGGAGCTCAACGGCCGTTCCGCCTTCGCCAGTCACAAGATACCGGTCTGGATAATTAAAAGAGTTGAGAATCACATCATCAAGATAGATATACTCGCTGAGGTCAAAAACGGCCGTTTCACCGCTGTCATCATCACCAGAAGTAGTACCATCAACAAATTTCCAATATTGACCGGTGACATTTAGACAATTATCCATAAACGCTGCCCCTTCCTTTACAGATTCTGGAGCAAGTCGGTTTCCTTCCAAACATTTATTGTCAGCTTCTTGGAATACAGAAGACAAGCGATAATATCCGGGCAGTTCTGTTTCATAAATGTGCCACAGTTGGCCAGTAACTCCTATACACTCATTTAACAAAGAAGCACCGTTTGCAACTTCAAAGCCAAACTCGTTCGACTCAAGGCAATAATCTGGGTTGGCTCCTTCCAATGTGATGAGCTTATAAGCGTCACTATCGTCCCATGGAACAAGAGTCCAAAGTTGACCCGGATCACCCGCGTTACAATCATCCATAAAGGCACCACCCTCTAAAATATCCGCTTCCATGATGTTATTACCGTTAAAACATTTGTTTTGGTTTTCTAAGAAACGGGTTTGCATTTGGAACGCAGTCCCCACAAGTTCGTCAAGTTGGACGATTGGGAATTGATCTAACGGAACAACAACAGGTCGGGGTGCACCGTTCGCGGTCGGAGAAACAGCTTCGCCAGATACTGACAATGTTTCAGCTGTGGGTGCAGGTGCATCGCTTGGCACGATGAATGAGAACACGCTTCCGCTAAAAGAAAAAGTAACATCGAGTGAATCTTCGGGGGCGCTGCTGTCAAGTGAGTTTCCTAATTGAATTTGAATCGTGAACGTGTCACCCCGTTTGAAGTCAGGCTCGCCACCAAGGGCGCCTACTTCAGTCACCACATATGACATTTGGTCCCGCAGTTCTGGCACATTCAGATTGTAGATCATGAGCACTTGGGTGGTTTCGTCTGGGGTAATCATCAAGATGTCATACTCTTCACCTGCCACAACCCCAACTCCTGAATCATCATCAATGGGGGCAAAGATGCCGGTTTCAATGCGGTCACCAAAGTTTGGGATTAAACCATCGGTACCGACCACTGATATCACAATCCCTTCTCCTGCTTCCGGCCAGAAAGTGACTTCTTCTTCCATTTCCTCATCCATG
>JBCCFD010000456.1:0-6340 GCA_039029915.1 Chloroflexota bacterium | reverse complement strand
GTTAGCGTTAACCCAACAGCTCATTCGAGGGGAGCGACAAACGTTGGGTTATGCTTTAGTGCATGCCAAGCAGCAATATTTTTCTACTCGGGCCAACTGGGTTGATTACACGGACGAAAAGATTTTAATCCCCATGACGCTTTATGGCTTCCCCATGCTGCAAATCGAGACGCCCAACGCCGCCAATGTGCAATCAACTGTGCCAAACGGATTTACTCTGATGCAGACAGAGGCCACTTTTGATGGAACGGCCGTTACTTATCAATTCGACAATCTCCAAACAACATTTGGACAAACTGAGCTTGGCACTTACTTTGCGTACGACGGAGCAACAATCGCTCAAGAAGGCACACCGGTGCAACCCTATTTCCAAACGGAGATTCCATACACGATAAACCAAGAAACGGCTCGCGGCATTATCCTTCGCTCAGCCAGTTACAACATTTATGAAAACTTTAACCCTGTGATTGCCCAATCGTGGGCCATGGAGTTGGGGAGTGCGCACCAGTTTGCTGAATCTGAACCAATCTTTGCAAATTGGGATCGCCATTGGCCGTATGAATTAGCCCAATTTGACGGCTTAGTTGCCCACCTGACCAATCTCAATCTTGTACTGGGTCAATTTAATCTTTTGACTCAACAGCAGCGCCTCTTCACCGATTTAACCCTAGAGGTGACTTATAGCGATAGTTCAGATACCATCCCTCCAACGATGAGCAATTTGGTTAGCAAAGTCGAAAATCAGACCATTCAAATCGGGCTATCTGCCTCTGATAATCACGGAATTGATCAGATTATTGCGGTGTGTGACGATATGGTAGGCGGCTGGAAAACGGCCGTTTTTCACCAGTACAACAATCGCTGGCACGGCACCTGTCCCCAAAACAGCGGCCAATACTTTATCCAAATCGTCGATAAATCTGGCAATGTTCTTCGTTCAAACTGGTACCCGCCAGAAGTGACGGCAGAGCTCTTTTTGCCAATCATGACGCGACCTTAAGATGAGTCAACAACAGCTAAACCACTTTTTAAATCTACCTGAAAGCGAGCTAAATCATTGGCTAAACGGGAATAGGGAGTCAATCAGCGCCGCGTTTTTTAACGAAGGCAAACAGTATGCTGAACAGCTCGCTAATGATGGTGACCTAACCAATGCGCTAAAAACGTTTGAAAAGCTTTCTATTGCGGCAACCTCTAGAGAAGATTTGGTGAGCCAGGCCCTTATTTGGCGAGGTAAAGCCAATGTATATCAACTGTACGAACAATATCACAACTCATTGACGTCTACCCAGCACGCTGTGGAAATTTTAGAGCAGGTTGGCACTCCTTTTGATATTGCCGTGGCCCGGACGAGCGAAGTAGCCGTTTTAGGTGCCCTCGCCCAATTTGAAGAAGCCATAGCACTGGCTCATTGGATTCGCCCTTTTTTCCAGAAAAAGGATTTTTCGCTTGGCTTGGCCTCAGTTTCTCTAAATTTAGCCAAAGTTTATGCAATGTCATGGCAAATAGACGAAGCCATTGCAGAATATGAAACGGCCGCTTCTCATTATGCCGCCATTGAGATGGCAGATTATGTGGCCTATATCGAAATAGATGTCGCTATTCTTCACAGTCAGCAGGGCAATTACACACTATCCCAAAATTGCTATGCGAATATTTCTAGCAAACTGACCCAAGACGACACCATGCTGTTGATAAAAATTCACATCAATTGGGCCGAATCTTTGCTCTTACAAGGAAAATATGAAGCAGCACTTTCCCATCTTTCGCAAGCAAGGGATTATCTGAGCCAAACGCCACATTCCGTCGATCGCGGCTTTGTCAATCTGTTTGAAGCGCGAATATTTCAAGAGCTTGTTAAATTAGACAATGCCAAAACCCTCTTAACTGATGCCTTAGCTGACTTTAAAGAAACCAACCAGCAAATAGAGGTTTGCGAAACTTTACTAGATTTAGCCCAAATCACTGCCCAATCTGGCTATCAAGCTGATATTCTCGAAGGGATCAATTATTTAGAACAAGCCAGTCAGCATCTAACGGCCGTTAATCTCCCCTTCTTCACCGCTTGGATTCAGCTCGAACAAGCTAAGCTCTTTTTCCAGCTCAAGCGGCTTATTGAAGCAGAATCTCTTGCCGCAAAGGCATCACGTACCTTTGCCACCGCCCAACTTTCTTATCGTCAAGCCCAAGCCGATCTTTTGTTAGCTGATTGCCAACCAGAAAAGACCAATTCAGCAATCGCTCTCTATCAAAAAGTGCTGGCTAAATTTGAAGTGCAAGACCCGCTACTAGCGGTGCGCTGTTATTCTGGCCTTGGCAAGATTGCTTTAACTCAAGCGAAGTGGGAAACGGCCGTTTCCTACTTTACTGAAGCAACGAACACCCTCGACCAAATTCGGTCGAGCTTGCGATCGCACGGAAACCAAGCTGGCTTTTTAGAAAATAAGCAGGACATTGCCGCCGGATTGCTAACGGCCGTTTCCCAGCAATCCGACCAAAAATCAAACCTACTGCGGTGGACAGAGCAATTTAAAGCCAGCGCGCTTGCCGACATGCTGGCCAAACAGCCTCAGGATCACAGCCTCAACCAAGATTTACGCCAATTATTAGATGAACGAGAGCAGCTTGTAAGCACGCTTGACACGCATTTGAAAGCACTTCATAAAAACGTTCAAACTTTTTCGGTAAGCCAGCGCAGCGCCCCAGTTGTGGCTCACGACAGTTTTCAAATGAAGGCACTAGCTAGTTTGCGCCAAGAAATAGAGGCCATTGACGACAAAATTGCTCAATTTCAAGACCCCTCTCAAGCGTGGCGTGAGGGCGAAAGCATTTCTATTGACCAGATGCACGCCCTTCTTGACGAGGACACTATTGGTATTGCCTACTTTGAAACGAATGATGGATTACAGGCTATCACCTTTACCAATCAATCCGATGATATTGAAGTTCATCCCCTTTTAACAACATCAGAAAAAATTGCTCAGCAGTGGAAAAAGTCTCGGCGTCATGTCGCTAGGCCCAAACGGCCGTTAACGGCCGTACAGCCTCTCCTAGCACATCTTTATGAGCAGCTGATTGCCCCCCTCGAGCAGCGATTGCAGGCCAAAAAACGGCTGCTTATTTTGCCGCACCGCGCCTTATTCCACATCCCATTTGCCGGTTTGTATCATCCCTCATCAGAGAGTTACCTAATCGATAAGTGGACGATTCAGATAGCCCCCAGTGCTACCATTCTGAAATGGTGCCAAGACCGACAAACCAACTCACAAAACAGCCTGCTCATGGGGTACCCAGGGGAGCAAGAGCAAGCAGATTATTTACCTAAGGTTCTCGAAGAGGTTGAAACGCTTTCAACATTGTTTGATGAGCCAACCGTGCTTCGTGCGAATGATGCCACGCGGGAAAATCTGCTAACTCATCTTTCAAACAAATCACTTATTCATCTGGCAGGGCACGCCGTTTTTAACAGTCAATTCCCCCTAGAATCAGGGCTGCCTTTGGTAAACGGCCGTTGGCTTCGCGCCTCTGATTTATATTTAAGACAGGGTCTCATTGACGGGGCCACCGTTGTGCTTAGCGGTTGTGAAACGGGGTTAGGCCAGCTTAGCGGAGCGGATATTTTGGGGTTAAACAGTGCCTTTTTGTATGCGGGAGCCAGCGGCATTGTTTCAGGGCTTTGGAAAGTAGATGATAATGCCACGGCCGTTCTCATGAAACACTTTTATCAAAACTTGAAGGATGGAATGGATACGGCCGTTGCCCTCCAGCAGGCTCAGCTTACCCTACGCCATTCAAATGAATTCTCTGCCCCCTATTTTTGGGCACCATTTGCTTTAACCGGAGAGGCTAAGCCGATTGGTTGAGGACGTACGCCCTCTGAATTTACCAAAGCGTAAAGATCGTCGCTTCAACAGGTTCAGCAACGGTCATCTGCTTCAGTTTTATCGTTATTAGTGATTGGTTATTGGGTAGATGAGGGGCTTGATTAAATGCGTGCGTATAAAATGGTAACTGGCAACTACCTAGCTACCAATTACCATTTCTATTTTCGAGTTTAAATATCCAGATTCCGCACTTCGCTGGAATGGGTCATAATGAAACGTTTACGTGGGGCCACTTCTTGCCCCATCAGCATATCAAACGTTTTGTCAGCCGCTACGGCGTCATCAATATTGACTTGAAGCAGCATCCTGACGGCCGGATCCATAGTCGTTTCCCAAAGCTGGTCGGGATTCATTTCACCCAAACCTTTATATCGCTGAATCTCATACTTCTTCTCATCTTTTTGGAGCTTCTGGATAAGTTCATCATTTTGAGAATCGGTGTAAGTATATTCCATCATCTTGCCGGATTTAACCCGATAGAGGGGCGGTTGAGCAATATAGAGATGGCCGTTTTCAATAAGCTGTGGCATGTAGCGGAAGAAGAAGGTCAGCAAAAGGGTGCGGATATGGCTTCCATCAACGTCCGCATCACACATGATGATAATACGGCCGTAGCGCAAATTCTCAATTTCAAACGTCTCGCCAATCCCGGTGCCCAACGCTGAAATCATTGCCTTTACTTCATTATTCGCCAAAATCTTATCGAGCCGGGCTCGTTCGGTGTTCAAAATCTTACCGCGCAGAGGCAAAATCGCTTGGAAGTGTCGGTCGCGCCCTTGCTTGGCCGACCCACCCGCCGAATCACCCTCCACAATATAAAGCTCTGCTCGTTCAGAGTTACGCTCTGAGCAGTCGGCTAGCTTGCCGGGGAGCGTTAAGCTTTCCAACGCTGATTTCCGCATAACCAGTTCGCGCGCCTTACGAGCGGCCGCTCGTGCTCGTGAAGAAGTCAAACAGCGTTCAATAATTCGTTTGGCTTCACGCGGATTTTCATCAAGATAAGTGCTCAACGCTTCATGGGTAATCGATGAAACGATACCGCTTACCTCGGCATTCATCAGCTTCACTTTCGTTTGTGACTCAAACTGAGGATCGGGATGCTTCACACTTACAACAACAGTGACTCCTTCTCGAGTGTCATCGCTTGAGAAGTTATTATCTTTTTCCTTGAGGAAGTTGTTTTTACGGGCGTAGGTGTTTATGACCCGGGTTAGTGCGGTCCGGACACCAGTAAGGTGCGTCCCACCATCGGGGGTGTGAATGGTGTTGGCAAAAGAGTATTCAGAGAAGGTAACCCCTTCAGTGTATTGTAAAGCGACCTCAACATCAATCCCGTCCACCTCTTTTTGGGAGTAGATTGGATCATGAACCACTTTTCGGTTTCGATTGAGGTAGCGCACAAAGGAGCGCAAGCCGCCTTCAAAGTAGAAGCTCATCTCCCGTGGCATAGACGGCCGTTCATCTCGTACCTTTAAAAAGACCCCGCTCGTTACAAACGCCATTTCACGGAAACGATTCAACAACGTTTCAAAACGGAATTTGCGATCGTCCTCTTCTTCAAAAATAAGCGCATCAGGCAAGAAATGGGTCGTTGTGCCTGTTTTCTCACCCCGCTTGAGCTTGCGGAGCTTTTTCACGGGCCCCATCGGGATACCACGCTCGTACCGCTGTTGCCAAACATGGCCTTCACGGTTAACGGTCACTTCCATCCATTCAGATAAAGCGTTCACCGCCGCCGCACCAACACCGTGCAAACCACCTGACACCTTGTACGCATCGTTGTCAAACTTACCACCGGCGTGTAGCGTTGTGTGTACCAATTCTAAGGCTGACACCTTTTCAGTGGGATGAAGCGCAACGGGAATACCCACCCCATTATCGCTCACGCTAACGCTGCCATCGTCATGAATATTCACCTCAACGCGGTCACAGCGACCCGCTAAAGCTTCATCAATGGAGTTATCAACGATTTCATAAACGAGATGATGGAGGGCTTTGATGTCGGTCCCACCCACATACATACCGGGACGCCTACGAACGGCTTCAAGCCCTTTCAGGACTTGAATTTGTTCAGCATCGTACTGTTTTTCGGCTGCTGTTTTAGCCATGTAAATCTCCTAAATCAAGTAAAAAGCGGCGCAGTTAAAAGCGATTCTAAATGTTGATCGCTCATTGACTTTTTACTTTTTAAAATGGTCTATTTTCGGGGGTTATTTCGCGAAAATTAGGCGAGAAAAACCTAATTGTTGTAATAATCAGCATATGTAAAATTATACCACATTTGTTCTAAAAAATAAAGCGGTGGAAGGGGTAAGGGATTAGAGATTGGAGATTGGAGATTAGTCAGGAAAATCTGACTTGAATCTAAGTAACCTGTAATGAAGTTAGCACAATTTTTATTTTAACCCATCACGTATTTTTTTATCCTGCAAAAGATAAAATCTAGACCATCCTAT
>JBCCFD010000455.1:0-6343 GCA_039029915.1 Chloroflexota bacterium | reverse complement strand
CCGCAATGACTTGTGTTGCATGTTGTTGTACCTTCGTCATGTTTCATTTGGTGCCCCAAACCTTTTTCAAGTTTCTCTGAAACAAGGAAGAGGCATTATATATTTTTCGAAATTGTCGCTTCAGACGCTGGCGATATTACGGCCGTTACCGCCCTAGCCGATCATATCAAGGCCACCTTCGGCAAAATTGATGGGGCATTTATCAATGCAGGGATTGCCCCTTTTATGCCGCTTGAAGCTTGGACCGAAGAGCAGTTCAACAATTTGTACAACATCAACGTGAAAGGGCCCTACTTCTTAGCCCAAAAGCTCGTTCCGCTGCTCAACGAAGGCGGCTCATTATTATTTAATACCTCAATCGTGCATGATATCGGGATGGCGACAGCGGCCGCTTATGGCGGTAGCAAAGGGGCGCTTCGGTCAATTGTACGGTCGCTCTCTGTTGAACTATCGCAGAAGGGAATCCGAGTCAATGCTGTCGCCCCGGGGCCAATCTCAACCCCAATCTACGGTAAGCTCGGGATGGATGAGGCTCAGCTCGAAGGATTCGCGGCTGGTGTCATGAGCCGTGTCCCTCTCAATCGTTTTGGCTCAGGCGACGATATCGCTAAGGCTGCGGCATTTCTACTGAGCAGTGATGCCGGCTATATTACTGGCGAAGAGTTGGCCGTCGACGGCGGTTGGCTAAATAACGTGAGCTAATCATTTATGTGAAAATCAAGAACTGTCTTGAAAAAGAATTAGCTAAATTTTGATTTTCACCGAGTAAATTTCACATTTTTGAGCTGTTTTATTTCAAGTTATTTTGTGAAATTTACATACCTGCGTGATCTTCGCGTTCAATAATCCAAACATAGGGTAGAGTCGTCCCGCCTAAGCCTCTATAAGGGATACCTCTACCCTATTTTATTTATAGATATTTTGTGAAATTTGCATATCAGATGATAATCTTGCAAATCTATTTCAAAACAATCTAATGGGTTATAGGAGACGGCATGAATCCACATAACAAGCCCGGCATCCTCATTGAAGCAGAAGCGTTTGAAAACTATGGTGGCTGGGTGCTCGATTCCCAGTTTGCGTCCGAAATGGGGTCACTCTATTTATTGGCGCACGGATTGGGTCGGCCTGTCGCTGATGCCACAACCGTCATCTCGGTTACTGATGCGGGTGAGTATGAGCTTTGGGTCCGGGCAAAAGATTGGGTACCCTCGCACCACCCCGGGCGGTTTGAGCTATTGATCAATGGCAAAAACGTCGAGGTCGAATTTGGCGCCAATGGTAAAGATTGGTCTTGGCAATCTGCCGGAATGGTTTCACTGCCAAACGGTGAGGTGAAGTTAGCCTTACATGATTTGACGGGATTTAACGGCCGTTGTGACGCCATTTACTTCAGCGCTGATGGTCAAGCACCCCCTAACGAATTTGATGAGACGAGCCGCGCATGGCGAAAAAAGTTGCGCGGCGTGCCCGCAGAGCCGGTCGATGCGGGTGCTTATGATGTAGTCGTGGTCGGTGGTGGTGTGTCGGGGTGTGCGGCGGCCTTGACAGCTGCGCGGTTGGGGCAGCGCGTGGCGTTGATTCAAGATCGCCCCGTGCTTGGCGGCAACGCCAGTAATGAAATCGGCTTAATGCCGCGAGGGGCGCAAGGTGAGCTTCTCAAAGAGCTTTCACAGCGCACGGCTAATGGGGATTTAGTCGCTTTATCTCTCTTAGAGGCTGAGCCAAATGCGTCTATATTTTTGGAACAGCGCGTCTTTGCCGTTGCCAAAGATGAGGCACGGATTGTCTCGGTGGATGCCGTTCATGCCCGCACTGGTCTTGAACGCCGCTTTAGAGGGTCAATCTTCATTGATGCGTCTGGCATAGCGATGATTGGGGTGTTAGCTGGAGCTGAAACACACATTGGGCGAGAGGCTAGGGCTGAATTTAATGAGCCATATGCACCCGAAACGGCCGACGACATGCATCACGGCAACACGCTGTTTTTCCGCACCAGAATGGCAGATGAACCCGTTCCATTCCCCGAGGTGCCTTGGGCAACAGAAGTTGCCAAAGATTATGCCAATTTAAGCGGGCAGCTCATCAAGCCAGGGGTGGACAACGGCCTCGGCCCAATTGCTGGAGAAAACCCAGCAACACCAGAGTTCCGCTTTGGTCGCAAAGCCGATGTCTTCCCAGCGACCCATTTTTGGGAACATGGGCAATGGCTCGACCCATACAAAACGGGCGAACGGGTGCGCGACTATCTGATGAGAGCCCTCTACGGCACATTTTCCAACGTTAAAAAACTTGACCCAGAACAGTACGCCAATCTTGAGTTTGAATGGATGGCTCATGTTTCTGCTAAAGGGGAGTATCGTCGCTATCGCGGTGATTATGTGCTTTCGGAAATTGATATTCGAAACCACACCGTATTCGAGGACGCACTCATCGCCAATGACGGTTCATTTTGCATTCACTGTGCATGGGAAGAGGGGGAAGGCAAGTACGATTTTCGCCTGAAAGATTGGATTTTCGATCAGCGTGACAAGCAATCTTACACTGTACCGTTTCGCTGTCTGTATTCGGTCAACATTGATAATCTGATGATGGCAGGCAAGCACATCAGCACGACGCATATTGCTGCCTCATCAACAAAATTTATGGGGAATGGGGCACAACACGGCATTGCGGTAGCCGTGGCCGCGGCGCTCTGCAATCTATTTGAAACGACACCCCGTGGTATTTACGAAGAGCATCTCGACAGATTGAAAGGTGAAGTGCGTAAGCTAACAGCATGTGACCATGATCTTACCCACCATCCGCCGCAGCGGAATTTCGCTCCTGTTCCCGGATAATGAAGCCCGAGAACAGGATGCAGTCATGCATTTAGTTATCTAATTTGAGATGGACCGAATGCGGAAAGCTGCAGAAATCAGGCCGAGCTCACCGATGATGACCCAAAGCGCCAAAATGCGAACAAACACGATGAATGTAAGCGCGGGTGAACCAAGGATAATGAGCCCAAGGATAAGATTAAGCAAACCTGAGCCTGCTAGCAACCAGCTAGGAAGATCAAAGAAGGTGAAATAGGGGAGGAGCATCATAATAGGAATCAGCCAAGTTAGCCATTCCTCAGTGATGGTTCTATTGGGAAAGAGATTCCCAATAGAACCGTTAAATTAGTTCAAAATGGTGTAAGACGCCTCGCTATCCCCACACCATAAACGGTCATAAGAATTACCAAATTCGTCGGTTAATACATGTTGCAGTCCGTCAAGATTGAGAACATAGACATCCTCACTGAACTGGCGCACTTCATATCTGAATCCTTGAGGCATTTCCTCAAACAGGCTGTTTAAATCAAAAATGATCTCTTCATTTGTCAGTGATTGATTTTCACTGCTCGTAAAGTATTTCATCGCATACTCACACTCACCATCAGACATGACATAAACCGGGTTGCCCGCCTTGTACACCCAAAACGTATTAAAGACACGATCAACTTCTGTAATCTCATAAGAGGCATCATTGTAAAGTTGATCAAATATCGCTTGCTGGAGCTCGAGTGGAACATCACCCGAATCATCAAGTTCAATGTCGAAACTATTGGCAATGCGTCGGGCGGGGCCTAACTCAACCGTAGCCGCTAGAAGCATCGTGATACCAGATCCTTCAGGGATCTCTCGAATAACAGGATCACCTTCCAGCATAGAGGCTCCATCTAGGATAAGGTTGAGGTTATCATCAACAGAAATGATATGATCGACAGGTTGCCAACGTGGCCCATCAACGAAGTAAGAGTGAGTGTCAACAGTTGCCAACCAGTCGTCCGGACAATCATGGCCTTGAGCCGCATTATTCCAAACATTTATGACAATTTGATCCCCTTCGATAGCAGCATCAAATAGTTCACAATTACGATTCCCTCGATTAGACTCAAGATCGGCCGGGATTTTCGCGGCGAGCTCTGCAATAACTTCGGGGCCTTCGTCTACCTTATTGGTACAACCCAATAATAGAAAAACCATCGTCGCTAAACATATATATTTCTTCATTTCTATTTCCTATTCTTGACAGGCTATTTCCTTCTTTAGCTCTATTTTCTTTTTGTGAAAACATGAACATTTGATGCGGTTCTCAGCTTACCTCTATTCAAGTGCGTAGAAGAGGTAAGCTGATTTGCATCCGGTTGTCTCGCTTACGATTCAGGCTCTGTGACTTTTTGATACGCATTCAAAAACTCGTCATTGAGGACAAAAGCCAATCCATCTGCGACCATTTGGGAACCTTCGCTCAAAACCCTTGCTTGGTAGCGCCACCCTTCTGGCAGACTCAGCCGAGCCCCTAACATTTCTAAGTCGTCAATCGTCAAAGTTGGGTCAACCTGGTGTGTGTACGACTGCATCCGATAGACATCACCTTCTGGTGAAATCAGCTCATAAACCATATCCCCAGCATAGAAGGTAAAAGTCGTAGTCCTCTGCACTGCATTTGCTTCATAAAACGTTTCCCCCACCATTCCTCCGGACAATTCGGTTTCTATAGTGGCCGCCAACCTCATTTCAATACCGCCAAAATCAGAAACTTTGCCCTCGATCATCGCATCGCTTGCGCCAACCTCATTGACCAACAAAAAGCGTGGCCCATTGGCTATGATCTGTACAGCGCCAAATTCGTCAGCCATATCTTCCTCATCTAGTTCTCCCCATGCTTCCTCAGGACAGTCATTGAGCCCGACTGTGTTATAAACTTCGAGGTTTAACGTCGTTCCGCTTCGAAAAACAGGGATGACTTCACAATAGCGGAAGTTGCGCATATCTTCTGGTGGTTGCTGGAATTGAGTTTGCTCAACGGCCGGGATCACCTCTGATTGGTTTGCGTTGCCACAAGCTGAGAGCATCATCAATAGAAACAGTGTGACAATACAGGTGGTAATCGTTTTCATTTGTTCTTTCATAATTTACTCCTAAGATTTTCGCCTAGTTCTTTTTATCCGTTGACCTTCACGATCATTTTGCTAAAAAGCCAAAACGTAAAACCCTTCCTTTTTTGAATTTTTTCGGTACAATTGTCCCGAATTAAAAGCAATGTTAAACAGGTTTCAAGATGATTACAACTGTTTTCAGAGAAGTGGAACAAAGGCGGCAAAAATGTACCGAATCACAAACGATCAGCGCACAAAACGCTCAGGCCAACTTATTTATGAGGCTTTGGCCGAGCTCATTTATGACAAACCGTTCAGCAAAATTAGCGTCTCCAATATCGTTGAAAAAGCGCAGGTCGGCCGCACGACGTTCTATCGGTGCTTTGACAGCATCGAAGATATTTTGCGCATGCGCTGCGATCAGGTGTTTGATGAGCTATTGGCCTATATTTTGAATTATCACCGTCAAGCGGGTAAGTTGGGTGACGTTGGCCCGCATCTCAAGCCGCTGCTCCGCTACTTCTATTTAAACTCTGACATCATAGAGCTCTTGCTACGGGCCAACCGAATGGATATTTTGTTGGACTCTTTTCGGCAACGCTCAAAACCTCTAACAGCTATGGCTGCTCAGCAATTGCAGTTAGAGGAAAATTATGCGGCTTATGGTGTTGAAATGCGGCTTGGTGTTTTAGTTGCGATCCTATCCAATTGGGTCAAAACCGGTAAACGAGAGGCTCCCGATGAACTAGCAGATAGGCTCAAAGGGATGATCAAGAAGATGATAACGGTTGATCAACTGCTGTAATTTAACACAGATCGTTTAATCCGTTGAAGCCATGTTGAGGAAGAACCGCCCCAACAGGACAAAGAAGACGGCCGTTACAATGACATTAGCCAAACCTGCTGCCCCACTCACTAATCCAGGAAGGTCTAAGAACCTGTTAAAGGGCAGGATCATCATAATTGGGATGAGCCATTTGACATTTTTCAACCGTTCTTCGTGGTTTAAAATTCCGAATAGTCCCACAAAGAAAATATTGAAGGTCACTGCGTTGACGAAAACGTCTAGATAATCCTGAACTGCAAAGATTCCGAACGCTGATGCTTCCAATGCGGCCATGCTGACTTGATCACTTTGCACCAGAGCGGCCGTATACTCTTGCGCCATCGGGATGAGGGCGATGCCCATCAGTTGTGCCACGTTGATAATGGCAACAGACAGCAGCATGGATGACGCAGCAACGGCTGAGGAGATTGGAGTTTCTTTCCAGAACAGAATCGCATTTTGTATGCGCAGTTTAAGGTATTCTGCCATTCGCGGATGCATATAACAACAACTTGCGCCCGTATTGACCAATGCAGAATAGACTATGTTGCCAAATACTGTCCGTAAGTACAATCAGACATCATCTCCAATCATTTGTCTCACTTCCT
>JBCCFD010000454.1:0-6361 GCA_039029915.1 Chloroflexota bacterium | reverse complement strand
TCACCCGATCGATCCGATCAGACGCCTCACCGGACTGATGCAGCAACCGTCTTTGGACTCGGGTTCGCGTAAACTCTAACCCACTGCTGGGGCGCACAATACGCAACAAAATACGCTTTGCGGTCACCTGTTCTTCAGGCAGGAGACCATTGAAAAATTCATCGGCTGTATTGGCAAGCGCCTGCATGACGCCCCCAATTTTGCGATACGATTCCCAAGTTACTCGATTACGCTCACGATGATCCCACAGCTGAAGCAGGGCAAACTGTAGCAGCGGCAAAGCCGCCGGTTCGCCCACAATTTCGCGCACCACTGCATCAACAAGACCTTGCTCAAACTTCAGCCCCACCAAATCGGCTGGTTTTTCAATGGCCTCACGCAGTTCACTCCCATTCATCGCTGAAACGCGAACTTCGCCTTGTTCAAACAGCGATTGGAAAAGAGGCACTTTATTTAAATATGGCTCATAGTCGGACCGCATTGTTACAATAACAAGGTGACGCAACTCATACGAATTGGCCAGATGGAGCAAATTATCAATAAAAACCTGTCGCTCTATCTCATCTTGGCAAAGCGTGAATGTCTCTTCAAATTGATCAACCACCAAAACGGCCGGTGCGCCTACATGAGCTGACACCATCTGTGCCAGGCTATGCGAATCCTCATGAAATCGATCGATTGTGTCTAAAATTTGCTCTGGGTCGGGCGTATCACTTGGGTGGAACAGCTTTGCTAATCGCAATAGCGGTGAAGAACCCGGCACCATGCGCGGGTAGTAATGCCACGTTTGGCTAAGCGGCATTTCACCTCGCTTCAAACGAGGAATCAACCCTGCCAAAATAGCCGAAGATTTACCGCTGCCTGAGGGACCAATAACGGCCACCAGTTGATTGGTCGTAATCTTATTGGTGAGCTGCTTGATCAGTTCATTGCGACCAAAAAAAAGATGATCATTTTTCTCTGTAAACGATTCTAGTCCAATGTATGGGCACCGCGAGTCTGGAATTTCTGGCTGGGTGGCTGGATTGTAATCAATTAATATCGATTCTGGTGCTTCCTGACGAACATGAAACAGCTGGTTATTCCAATAATCTAGCAGGTTTTGGGCAGATTCGCGGTCATTTTCATCATCCAGATAGGCACCAGCCGTTTCCCCCCGCTCTAGAAAGTGAGTAACGGCCGTCCACAGTGCCTCTTGGGCCGCTTTATCATCCTCTTCTGAGGCTCGTTTTTGGGTAATCAGCTCTTTATGCGCTTCTCGAAATGATGAAAAGGAAAGAAACGGGATTACATCCTCATCATTAAACTCATCTGCACTCATTTATTAAATTGCCTCAACAATAAATCTAAAGATTCACCAACGCGCTGTAAATCTTTACACAAGGATAAGAGGGCCACGTCCACCTGTCTAAACCGTCGCCCCAACTGTGAGCGAAAGCGAACAAAAAACCGCCGCACCTTCATAGGAGAATTAGCGTCCAGCGATTCTTGCAGATTGACAAGCACTTTTGAAAACTCTTCAGCCCATGTCTGCGTGTTTTCTCCTAAAATATCACGGGACATCGGCTCTAAATCCAGCCAAGCATCCTGTAGATCTTCTAATAGATCTAAACCAGTGGTACCAATGCGGCGCACCTCATCATCTAGCTCCTGCCACGCATTGTGCTCACGTACCAACGACGACAACCGATTATCTAAGCCAGCCAAAGCCTCGACACCGTGTTGAATTTCTTCAACCACCTCAAGCTCAATATTGCTATCCGTCAAATTTTCAGCAATCGTTTGCATGGCCGCCTCAAGCGTATCGAGCCGTAAGGACGAAGCAACTGAAACCAGCTGCGCATTAATTCGGGAGGGCTGTCGGTTTAAGGTTCTGAAAATGAGCCGAGTTCCAAGCTTAAGCTGCTCGTGGTTAAAATCTTCCATGCCAACGCGAATGTGCCCTTTTGCTTTGCTTAAATGCTGTACCCAGCGATTTTCGTCAACGGCAAACGTTTCCCTCTCTGACACGGTCAGCAGGTCGCTGATTTTACCCTGTAGCTCAGGTTCATTGATTTCAATATTTATCCAGGCATCTTCATCAGCTGGAAGTTTCTTTTGGTCATTGTCAATCAGGTAATAACAATCTTCAAGGCCCTGGAAGAGATCGTGCAGTTCTTTTTGGTCATTTAGCAAATCGATTTGGCGGGAGGCAGCCTCGAAATCAGTTTGGAAGGAAACAACGGCCGTTCTAACCTCTTCCTTACTTAGCAACCGAATAAGGGCCGTGAAGCTCTTGCCCGCAATAAAAGTCTTTGAGCGTTGGTCCTCACCCCTGTCCGTGGATAATAAGTTCGCGGAGGCTCGTCGCTTGCGCTCCTCTTCTGACAGAGACAACATTTGGATAGAAAAATGGGGGCGCAACTCACGAAGCGTTTCGGCCAATTGGATAAGACGCTGCCTATCTTCAAATATCTGAACTAGGTGGAGCACCTTATCGCTTTTTCCGCCTTCTCGTAAATTATCAAAATCAAAATCCGCTTTGAAGCACAGCTCTCGCAACCCATTCATATCAAAAGAGTCAACAATAGCTCGATGCAACTTCTTCGGATCAATCATTGGATTTTGCGAACTGCTAATCGGATCAGGCATACTGGTTTTTTATGCGAATTAATTATTAGTTTTCCAACCACCAAATTTGCGACACAGGAGAAAATAGTTAGTTACTAAGGTCATTGACCAGTCAGATTATATGTCACACCGTTTTTTTTGTAAACATAATCATAAGTACCTCTTATTCATCTACAGCCCAAAAATATTGGTATAATTTACCCATTTCTTAGCAAATTCGGTCACAACTCACCCAATTCCTACCGGACACAAAGCATCAAAAAACCCGAGAACAATCAACAGGAGTAGAAAAATGAGATACGGAAAAGATTTTAATAAAAAATTGATTATCAGCATTTCTGATGGTCGGCAAATTGGACAAGTGAAGGATCTCTTTTTGGACGACGACTTGCGCATGTTGACAGGCATTTATGTCGGGAGCGAAGGTCTGATTCGACGTAAATCGATGCTTATTCCTCGTGAAAGTGTGGTGGTCTTTGGTATTGATGCTGTCCTTGTTAAAAATGCGGAAGTCATCAAAGATTCAACCGAACTGACTGAGTCTGAACAGTGGGTTCGGCTTAGCAAGCTTAAAGGGCGTCCCATCGATACGCCCGGCGGCACAAAAATTGGTACGGTTGGGGACATTATCATAGGTGAAGAAGGAAACATTACCGGTCTAGCCCTTTCTAAAGTTGAGGTGGAAGGCCCTATCGCTGAAAAGGGGCTGGTAGAGCGCTCAACGCTGATTGACGCTGGCAGTGTTGATGGTGTCATTACGATTGATTTGACAAAGGCAGAGATGGGATCACCTTCCCCTGAAGTCACTCAAACACCTCCTGTTGAGGAATAATTTACCCGCCATGACTTTTTTACTAGGACTTAAGCCCTATATACAATCTGCTTGATCTAACCTATATTAAAAGCACGCAAGGACACACAACTTTTTCTCCTTTTCTAGAGCCTCAGGTCCCCCTCCCCTGAGGCTCTCCTCTTTTCTAGGCCATTTTCCCAATCGACCAAACAAATTATGAAGAATAACTAGCTTCTGGCCTCCGATATTGCTATTGGCAGACATTGATAGATAGCTTTTAAGGGTATGGCAGTTCAATGGAAAAAGCGTCAATTCTGATTGACCGTTAAACCCAGAGTGCTATAATCTTTCGGTTTGTGGGAATATATCCCCAGAAAGATTCTAACTTTTACACGCGTTTTTTGCGCTTAATTTGTTTGGATTTTTTACAATCAGCCTATCTATTACCCTAAATATGAAATGAACGCTTTTGTTTGATCCTATTTGATAGAGAAGGGGTATTGGCAAACTTTGGTAACAAAGTCATATTCTCTACCTTTAAAGTTTTGGAGAGCATTTTATGCAAGCAACCGACACAAACACGGCCGTTTCCAACAAAGACCGGTCCATACAAGATTACATTATCCTTGTTCTTAAAGGCATCTGCATGGGCGCCTCAGATATCGTCCCTGGTGTTTCAGGCGGCACGATGGCCTTCATTCTTGGTATCTACGAAGAGCTCATTGATTCTATTCGTGCCGTTGGCCAATCCGAGTTTATCCAAGCCGTGATTCGCTTCCGAATCAAAGACATTTTTCAAATTGTGAATTGGCAATTTCTGCTCGCTTTAGTGACGGGTATTGGCATCGCCGTTCTAACCCTCTCCAGCGGTCTTGAATGGCTGCTGATCAACCAACCTGTTTATTTATGGTCCTTCTTCTTTGGCTTAGTTGTGGCCTCAGTCTACTCAGTCAGCAGACGAATCAAAAGCTGGACACCGCCGCTGTGGATCATTCTTGCCGTGGGAACTGTTGGTGCCTACATTCTTGTCGGTCAGGTGCCACTACAAACCCCAAATGCTTGGTGGTTCCTTTTTCTCAGCGGAGCGCTTGCTATCTGCGCCATGATTTTGCCCGGCATCTCCGGCTCATTTATCTTGGTACTTTTGGGAAAATATCAATTTGTTTTAGGGGCTATCAACGATCGAGACATTGTCAGCATCGCCATTATCGGTTTAGGTGCTGTGATTGGCCTAGTCACATTTGCGCAGGTGATTGGCTATTTTTTCAAACAGCACCACGACTACACTATTGCGCTACTCACCGGATTAATGGTGGGCAGCTTGCGCAAAATTTGGCCCTGGAAGCTTGATATTGCCTACCTGCAAGATGCAGCTGGCAACTTCATTCTAGATAGCGAAGGACACAAAATCGTTACCGAACAGCTAAATCAGCTTCCCAACTTCGGCTCAACGGCAGGGGTCACTGAATTTGGTATCGCTCTTGTCTTAACCATCATTGGGTTTGGTGCCATTCTATTAATTGACCGAATGGCGGGTCAAACCGAATAAATAATTATGGAATCCATTTAGACACAGCCTTAGAAGATTGATACTAGCGGCTTATCAAACGCGTATTCAACAATCTTCTGAGGTTTATTTTTGCAACTACGCTATACTTCTGCAAAATCTTTTGAATTTGGAGAAAGCTGTGTCAACCTCAACCCCCATCAAAGCTGTCTTATTTGATTTAGACGATACGCTCATTGACTGGTCCAAGAGAACGGTCAGCTATGAGGACGTTACCCGGAAGCATATCTTGAATATACGCGCTTTTTTAGCAGCGCAAGGTCATCCGGTCCCAGACGGTGAGCAGTTCTTTGGACATTATCGTGAAATTGTGGTTCGCAGTTGGCGGGAAGCAAAAAAGGTTTGGGCCGGGGTGAATTTTGGACAAGTCATTACCCAAACATTGGCAGCTGCCAATCTTGACACGTCTAAAATAAATCTACATGATGTGCTGGTGGCCTGTGATTGGACACCCGTGCCGGGCATTACGCCCTATGACGACACGCACGATGTGCTTACTTTTCTTCAGGAAAATGGCTACAAAATTGGTCTTGTAACCAATTCCATGCACCCGATGTGGATGCGTGACGTTGAGCTAGAAGCCTATGATCTGCTGCGTTACTTTGATGCCCGAGTCACCTCTGGGGATACAGGGTTTATGAAACCGCATCCAGCCATTTATAATCGAGCGTTATCACTCTTAAATATTGCGCCTCACGAGGCAGTTTTTGTAGGGGATAGGCCGGGAAATGATATTATCGGTGCCAACGAACTGGGCATGACTAGCGTCATGATTGATCCTCCCCATTTGAACTACGATTTAGAAGGGGTTGTCCCAGACTTCACGATTACAAAGCTAAGTGAGCTTTTACCCATTTTAAAGACATTAAGCGAGGGCTAAGCGCAAACAAAAACAGAGGATTTCCATGAAAAGACAAGGACGAAATCAACCCTGCTACTGCGGTAGCGGGATAAAGTACAAGCTGTGCTGTATGAAAAAAGACCAGGCGGCTGAGCAGGAAAAGCGCGCTATTAGTGACGCAGTGAGTTTTGTGCGGCGCGATTTGCTCAAGTTTGCCCGTGACGATCAGTTTGCAGAAGATTTTGCTAAGGCGCTACCCTATTATTGGGACAATCTCTACGAGTTAGAAAACGCTGAAGAGATGAGTCAGGATGAGGCGCTCCGTTTTTTTGACTGGTTTGTTTTTGATTATCAGCCTGAGGGAGAGGACGCAAAGCGTCTAATAGACCTCTACGTGGTAGAAGAACGGGAAAATCTTTCATCCGCTCAGCAAAAGGTGATTGATGGCTGGCAAGACGCCCCACCATCGGGGGCTTATGAGCTATTGGCTTATGAAGGCCAAAACTTAACGCTAGCAGATTATTTTAGCGGTGAGCAGTTTGAGGTTTTT
>JBCCFD010000453.1:0-6363 GCA_039029915.1 Chloroflexota bacterium | reverse complement strand
TTTGCTAATGAGATGCATCTCAATACGGCCGTATTCCGCATCGTAATGGGCCTGATGAACAAACCCATCAAGATTAAAATTCGCCCCCAGCTCTCGATTCAGATGACGAAGCATGTTGAGATTAAATTCGGCCGTGACCCCCGCACTGTCGTTATACGCCGCGTGCAGCACCTCAGGCTCTTTTTTCAAATCAACTCCAATCAGCAAATGACTATCGTTTCCACACACCCGGCGCATTTGTTTCAAAAAGTTGACAGCCTCTTGAGGATGAAAATTACCAATAGTTGAGCCGGGAAAATAAGCAACCTTTTGATTCACCACGGTAAAAGTTGGCATCTTAAAATCAGTTTCGTAATCAGCACAAATTGGCACGATGTCTAAGTTTGGAAACTGCGCCGCAATGGCGTATGCCGATTTCAAAAGATGTGTGCCCGAAATATCAATAGGCACAAATCCAGCCATATTGGGCAGATTGGCTAGCAGGGTGCGCGTTTTTTGACTGCTGCCGCTACCGTATTCAATAAGCAGGCAACGCTCGCCAATACGGCTTGCCATTTCAGCAATGTTCTCATCCATAATTTTTTGTTCAGTACGCGTTGGATAATATTCTGGCAGGGCTGTAATCTGATCAAACAGCACAGAGCCATTTTCATCGTAAAAAAGCTTCGCTGGCAATATTTTTTGTTGAGATTGCAATCCTTGAATAACTTCTTCTTTCAAACCAGATGTGTTGGGCTGAAAATCGATCAACTCAATTCTTTTAAACATATTTCTCCTGTATGTGTGTTGTAAATCGCCTTCCTATCCAGCAAGAAAGCGTGCGAAAACATCATCTTGACAGTGCAAAATACATGCAGCATTGTGGACAGGGCATAGCAAAGTACGTGTGCCTAATTTGGATAGGTTCAGCGTACCTGTAAACGTGAAACTGCGTCTACCAACGGCCGTTTATATTGCCGTTTATTTACATAATGAAATTTTGTGATTAGTCGATCTTAAGTTTGAAATTGTTTCGGTGGAGGAGATGGGGGAGGAATGAATTGCAGTCTAGTTGAAGAGGAAAAAATTGGGTTTGAATAAGAACACTGACTCAAACAATTTCCTAACTGTTTGTTGTAAATCTTGAAGCTTACACCACGTGCATCGTTCATAATTACACTCCTTTTTGATAGGATTTACGTCAATTACGGTGGCAGACCCTATTAAAGCAACAACATATTGTGTTTAATGGGTTCAGACCACGCAAATCCCTGTTTAAAAATTTACCAACGTGTTCAACTTATAATTTTGTTAGGCCGATTGTCGTGAACTATCTTACAGACAAGCCCGTTATTCATGAGTTCCTAATTTGAAAAAACCATTAATTCAATTGACATTTAATCCTATTCGCAATAGCATCTAGCCGTCCACAGTTATACAGTTGATCACAACAACTTTTACCAAAATCACAAGCCCTAAGTGAGCATCCATGAAAAATTTACAGAATCAATGGACGCTCTTCCAGTGACCTAAGCCTTTTAAAAAGAGACCTTATTTTTAGACGGTCACGTAGTGATTTGCAATTACCCAATTGGAAGGAAGTTCCATATGCGTTTAAGTCAAAAATATCGATTCCTGCTTGTCTTTTGTTCTGTTCTCTTCTTACTCACCGGTTGTGCAATCCGGCGGGGGGAAGAAACGCCTTTACCAACGGCCGTTTCTGAACCTAATGCAGCAGAAGCCAACACGGAAACATCCCCCTCCCCCCCTGAAGCAGAGGTTGCCGAGGCCGCTGAACCGACTGAAGAACCGACTGAAGAACCAACGCCAACTGCAATACCGGCACCCACCTATACGGCCGTGTTTGAAGACGCCGCTTGTGAATTTGACCCCCTTCCAGGATTTGACCCAGAGTGTGGTTTTTTAATTGTGCCTGAAGACCGTGGGCAACCGGATGGGAACCAAGTGCGACTTCACGTTGCTATCTTCCGCAGTGAAAGCAGTAACCCTGCCCCTGACCCTGTTATCTATCTTGAAGGAGGGCCGGGTGGCGATGCTCTCGAACGATTACAGTTTGTCTTCGAAGACGACTTCGCCCCATTTTTAGCAGACCGGGACCTGATCCTTTTTGACCAACGAGGCACTGGCTATTCAGAACCCGGTCTTTCTTGCCAAGAAATCACCGATCTAACGCTGGATACTTTGGATGAAAACTTTAGCGATGAAGAAGGGACCGCTTTATCGCTTGAAGCCCTTGATGCGTGCCAGCAGCGGCTACAGGCTGAAGGGATTAATCTCAACGCTTACAACACCGTTGCTAATGCTGCAGATGTCAACGATTTGCGTCTTGCCTTAGGCATTGACCAGTGGAATTTATACGGCATCTCTTATGGCACACGCCTAGCTCTTATCACCATGCGCGATCATCCCGAGGGGGTACGCAGCGTCATCTTAGATTCGGCCTTCCCACCTCAGGTCAACCTTTCAACTGACCTGATTACCAATTCAGAGCGCGCCTTTGACACCCTCTTTGCGGGGTGTGAAGCTAGTACAGATTGCGCCACCGCTTATCCTGATCTAGAAAGCCGCTTTTTTACGCTTGTTGATAGTTTAGAAGCAAATCCAGCCAAAATATCCGTTTCAGACTTTTTCAAAGGTGATCGATATGATGCCCTAGTAGATGGCGACGCGCTATATTCCGTTATCTTTCAAGGGCTTTATAGTGATGAGATTATTCCGTTGCTGCCTAAACTAATCACGGATGTAGAATCCGGTAATTTCACCTTGCTAGAGCTTCTTATCTCCAATGATATTTCAACTCAAGATTGGTTTAGTATCGGAATGTATTTCTCAGTTATTTGTCACGATGAGGTTTCCTTTGAAACATTAGATGAGGTAGAAGCCTCCATTGCGGCCGTTCCTGAGTTGGCTCAATTTTTCGAAGATACGGATGCAAACTTTGAGATTTGCGCGCTATGGCAGTCTGGTGAGGGTGAAGCGGCTGAAGATTTGCCGGTCATGAGCGATATCCCAACCTTAGTTATGGCTGGTGAATATGACCCAATTACCCCACCGTCTTGGGGGGAACTGGCTGCCGAAACCCTCTCTAATAGCATCTATTTTGAATATCCCGGCGTTGGACATGCGGCTAGCACGTCTGGTGAATGCCCTCTCTCAATGACACTTGCGTTTTTAAATGACCCAACAGCACCGCTTAACGGCAGCTGTATTGAGACGATGGGAGCGCCTGAGTTCCAATCATCGACAGCGGCCTCACAGGAAGAGATCAGTTTAGTCGAATTTGAGGCAGATTCTGGATTTGGTGCTATCATTGGAGTTCGCCCAGATGGTTGGCAAGAACAATTCGCAGGAGTTTTTGCAAGAGGCAGTAATGCCCTTGATCAGACCGCACTCATGCAAATAGGTGCCCCAGGTATTCCACCTGATACCTTTTTAGGACTTGTCACGGAGCAGATGGGCTTAGAAGAAGGTTTAGAAGAAGCAGGCCAGATCGAAGATGCCAACGGCCGTTTATGGGATATCCTACAGGGTGATTTGCAAGGATTCCCTATGACTATCGCCCTCTTGAATGAGGACAGCTTTACATTTATAGTCTTGTTGGTCTCCGACGAATCAGATGTCGAAGCCCTGACAAGCTCGGTCTTCTTGCCCGCTTTAGATGCAATACAACAAAAGTAGCTAAAAATGAAACCATTTTATGAGCTTTCGCGAAACGGCCGTATTGGTCGTTTGCGTAAGATGGCACAATCTGCGCTTGCTCATTACGATTTAGACGTTGCTGAGCTATCGATTTTGAGCACCAGCTTCAACACCATATTTCGAGTTAAAACGGAAGATGGGGGTCAATACGTGTTGCGTATTAACTACCCAAATGAACGCACACCTATCGACATTCAGTCCGAAATGATGTGGCTTGATGCGCTCCGCCGTGAAACAGATATCCCTGTAGCCACACCGCTGCACACAAAAGATGGCCAGCTTCTGGTTTCCATCACAACAGATGGCATTCCTGAAACGCGGCACTGCACGATGTTTCATTGGATAAACGGCCGTACGATGAAAAAGCCATCGCTTCGCACCATCCACAAAATTGGTGCCGTCATGGCTCAGCTTCATAACCACGCCGACACCTTCAAGCCATCAGGCGAATTTTGCGAAATCCAATACAACCACGCTTGGACCTTTGGAGAACCCACCAGAATCTATAGCTCAGAAAAAGACTCGCTTTTTTCCCCCGAGCAAAAAGCTATCGTTCAAGACGCCATTGCTAAAACACAAAGCTATCTTGATAAGCTCTATCAAGACAAAAGCGGTCTGCGGTTTTTGCATGCTGACCTGCACTCATGGAACGTGATGCTAGGCGAAGGCAAGCTCCACGTCATCGATTTTGATGATAGCATGTGGTGCTTTCCTATTCAGGACATTGGCATCAGCCTTTATTATCTTGAAGGGGGTCCGCTGAAGGACCAAATTCGACCCACGTTTAAAAGTGGCTACACTCAATTTCGGCCGTGGCCTGAATCTTTCGACGGTGAGGTCGATACGATTATTATCCAGCGCACGCTAGATTTGATGAGCCTACTCGTCGCAGAAATAGAAAATCCAGAATTTGAGGGGGAGCTTGAGCATTACCTCGATGTCCAGATCCCTCGCTTAAAAGAATGGGTAGCCAAATAAATGAACTGTGAAGATTTAATTGCGAAATTTAAAAAGCAGGCAGAATTTGCCAAAGAATATTCCCCACTTTACTATCGCCTCTTTTCAATCGTGGGCGACTGGCTTGAACATCAACCTCACAATCCCGTTGTCCAGTGGCTTTTAGACGTTAGCCAAAATCGACGCCCACTTGAGGTAACCCTTTTGCTAATGGCCGGGCTGCATCGGGATATCCTCCTTGAAGAACAAGATACAGAGCAGCTTGCCAACTTATACCCCTCTGTTTCCCCCGATTGGACGGAAAAGGCGGAAAAGTGGGATTCTGCCGCTTTTAGTATTGAGACCCAGGCTACAAATTTACCCAATATTTTGCACCGCACGATCTCTAAACGAGAGGATAGCCTAACGGAGTTCATCCAAAATGGGACGGTGCAAACCAATGAAACGGGGCGCGGTATTGTTTGGCTTCTGCCCACGCTGCTGACGAATTGGTCTCAAATTCATTTGGTCGATTTAGGGGCCAGTGCGGGTCTTAATTTGGTGGCGGATCAGCGCTCTTTCCGAATCTTTAATCACAATGAGCGGAAAGAAACTGATATTGGTATTGCAAAACCGGTTCAATTTTCAGTTTGCTCAGTCAATAAATGCAATCTTCAGTTGAAAAAACGGCCGTTGCCCGAAATCCTGTCGCGGACGGGCTGTGATATCCAACCATTTATTCTAAAAAATTATGTTGACGAGGCGACATTAACAAGCTTTGTGTGGGCAGATCAAATTCCCCGAATTGAACGATTACGAGAGGGGATTTTAGCGTTCAAAAATTTAGATCGGACCAAGTCAGCACCCGTCACGCTTTATAAAGCCGATCTCCCTGATGGCCTCCCAAAATTTTTAACCCGCATTCCACATAACGATTCGGCCCCTATCGTGCTTTACAACACGTTTATGACGCCGTATCTTGAAAACAAAGGTCGCGCCCTCAAAAAGATGCTGGCAGAGTGGGCTAAAACGGTCTCCCAGCCGGTGCTATGGCTTCAAGCAGAACCATTGAGCAAAAAGCCACCAAAACCGGAATGGCTTGGCTGGACGGCACATTATTGGCATGAAGATGTGCGTGAGAAATGGCATTTAGGCTGGCTTCAACCCCATGGAACTGCCGTTAAATGGCTCCCTGAACAGTATCAATCGTTTGTCGAGTTCTTCAATAAATAACGCTACGCGCTTGTTTTAGATAGCGTCCCCAAATTAACCTGAATACAAGCATCAGTGAGGGTAACATTTGGCTAACATCAGTCAATCATTATCCGTCATAACATTGGGCCGGCTGATCATATCCGGCCAATTTAAAATCTTCGCAGGTTAAGATCAAATGGTTGAACCGCCCTACAGAAAATCCAATCGTTCCTACAACAACCGCAATTAAAATCAATTGATAGAGGAGGCGCTGCGGTTTAATTCGCAAAGTTTCTTCTTGGGTAACAGAAATTAATATATAGGCCACATAGGGCAAGGCAATAAACAAAACGATCAACCCCACCACAGAGATTAATTGATCCAATATCGTCCAGCTATCATTTTGAATCTGAATCACGCTTAAAATAAGCCAAATTGTAGGTGTCGACAACGCCCACATACCCCAACCGTCAACGGGGCGCGTCTCTTGAGGCAGCAACAAGCAAGCCATTAACACAGCTAAATTAATGACCC
>JBCCFD010000452.1:0-6367 GCA_039029915.1 Chloroflexota bacterium | reverse complement strand
GAGGTAGTCTGGGTTAAAAGCATGCTCAACAGCGTTGTGGAAGCAATCCAGTCGCTGGCTTTTTTGCCGAACCTGAACCACGTCACCAGGTTTTACCTGATACGAAGGGATGTTGACGCGACGGCCGTTTACCAGGATATGGCCATGGTTAACATATTGGCGAGCCGCATAAATAGTCACAGCTAAGCCACCCCGCAACACAACAGAATCCAATCGAGATTCTAAAAGTTGAATCAAATTGTCTTCCGTATTACCTTGAGCTTTATTGGCTTTTTTGTAGTAAGACACCATTTGTCGCTCATGGATGTTGTACTGTGCGCGCAACCGTTGTTTTTCAAGCAATTGTTCTTGAAAGTACGATTGGCGGCCGCGTCGGAATTGCTGATTACGGCCGTGTTCTCCCGGCGGATGAGGTTTGCGTTCCATAACTTTCGCCGCTTTTGGCGTCAACGGAATTCCCAATCGTCGAGATAGCTTTGCTTTTGGACCTGTATATTTCATGTTTTTATTTTCCTTTATCTAATGATAGTAAGCTGTGAGCAGCCAGCTAGGGTAAAAACATCCCTGCAATTTGACGCTACCCACGCACACCTTCCATCCAATTAACCTTGACCCACTAAGTGAGAAAGTTCAAAGTCTTCAATTAACTGATCAACCCACATCGTGACGCGTTCTTCCGTCATTTCGGATTGATTATCATCATCAAGAGCGAGGCCCATGAATACGCCATCCACAACACCCAGCGAGTTATCAAACTCATAATCTGAGGCGTCTGTGTAACCAACGAGTTCAGCGCCGCGCTCTTCTAATTTTTTCCCAATAATGCCAATCGCATCAACATAATTATCTGGATAGCCAAATTGGTCGCCAACACCAAACATAGCAACCATCTTGCCTTCCATATTTAAGCCATCAAGCTCATCAAACTTGAGTGCCCAGTCATCTTGAAGTTCACCAATGTTCCAGGTGGGAGAGCCAACAATTAAGAGTTGATACTCTTGCATTTTTGAAACTTCAATCAAACCGATGTTGAAAATATCAACACTATCAGGAATTTCTTGTTCAAACATTTTTTTGATCAACTCGGCATCGAGTTCTGTATTCCCTGTGTTTGAGCCGTAAAATAATCCGATTTTCATTTGTTTTTCCTTAATTTATGTAAACCACATGCAGTTTCTTGATGAACTACGTTCTAAATTGTGATTAATCCAGTAAAATACAAAGTGCCCATTATTTTATTAGAAAAGTTGAATTTGTAAATTACTAAATTGTTGGAACCTCCGTAGCATCATCAGGCAGATAGGTTACTAACGGTTTATCTGTTTTCGGATGAGGGATAATCATGACCGAAACATCAAACGTTTGTTGAATGTTTTCGACTTGGAAGATCTTGGCTGGTGGACCAGAAAATGTCACACGGCCGTTTTTCAACATCATCACATTGTCAGCATAGTGAGCCGCTAAATTCAAATCGTGAAGGATGGCTAATACGGCCGTTCCTTGATTTGCAAATTGGCGGGCAATTTGAAGCACCTGCTGCTGGTAGACGATGTCCAAGCTTGCTGTTGGTTCATCTAATAAAAGCAATCGCTGTCCATCAGTCGGCGGCTCCCAAATTTGAGCCAAAATTCTTGCCAAATGAACTCGCTGCTGTTCACCACCAGACAGCGTTGGAAAAATGCGATCGGCATAATCAACCAACCCCACACTTTCCAGCGCCTCAAAAACGATCTCCACATCTTTATCGCTTTCAACACCGTTGTTATGCGGCATGCGCCCCATTAGCACTACCTCAAACACAGTAAAAGCAAATGATAGATTATTTTGTTGCATCAAGACGCCACGCCGCTTTGCCACCTCGGCTTGGGCCCACTGGGATAATGGACGCCTTAAAAACGACACATAGCCACTTGATGCTGGCAAATCTCCTGTCAACAATTTCAACAGCGTTGATTTACCGGCTCCATTAGGGCCAACAACGGCAACAAATTCACCGCTTTTGATATCAAGCGAAACGGTATCTACAATCCGTTTTTGGCCCGCTTGGAAAGAAATTCCTTCTGCACGTAACATCTTACTTTCGTAACCACTCCCAAAATAGACGGCCAAGAAATGCATAGAGTTCAACCATCAGAATTGACGACTCAATCATCTTCACCTCTTCATCAAATAGAGACAGCTGATTTTCTGAGGCTCGATTTGGCTGGGAGAAGCCTTTTAGGAAAAGGTTGCTCAATTCATTTTCAAATAGCATGAGCCCCTCGATTTTTAAGTAACAACCACAGGAAAAACGGTGCACCCATAACGGCCGTTACAATGCCGATGGGTAACTCTGCGGGCACCACAATCGTTCTGGCAATCAAATCCGCAGATAAGAGCAAAATGGCGCCCAGCATCGCCGACCCCGGCAACACATACCGATGGTCAGGCCCAATCATTAAGCGAAGCAAATGCGGCACAACTAAGCCAATAAAGCCAATTGTGCCCGTCACGGCTACCGAAGCACCGACTGCAAGCGCTACCCACAGGATAATGAACCGTTTCGTGGTTTCAACGTTCACGCCTAAATGACGGGCCTCTGTTTCACCCAGCAACAGCGCATTAAGCGGCTGAGCCAACAGAGGTAAAGTCACCAAAGCGATTAAAATGAGCGGTGAAGCGACCCGCAGCGAACGCCACGTTGCCCCACCCAAGCTGCCTAAGCCCCAAAATGTAATGCTGCGCAGCTGCTCGTCATCAGCAATAAATGTGAGAATCCCAATGACAGCACCCGCTAAGGCATTGATGGCGATGCCAGCCAAAAGCATTGTTACAACATAGGTACGGCCGTTTTGGCTAGCCAGACGATATAGGATTAGCGTGGTGACTGCACCGCCTAAAAATGCGGCAACAGGTAGCGTGAAGTTTCCTAACAGTTCGCTAACCCCCTGTAAAACAGTTGCCCCCAACACAATGACCGAAACGGCCGCTAATGCCGCCCCACTTGAAACACCAATCAAGCCCGGTGCCGCCAGAGGGTTCCGAAAAAGCCCCTGAATTGCCGCACCAGAAATACCTAATGCAGCCCCAATTAGTAGGCCAAGCAAAACGCGTGGTACCCGAATCGAAATCAACACGCCAGATTCCCGAGGCCCATATTCCACCACAAATTGATGAGCCACCTCAAATCTATCGAGCAAAATAACTCCGATTTGAGCAGGTGTGACTTGCACTGCCCCTAAGCCCAAACCAGCGATAATAGCAACTAGCATCAGCAAAAACAGCGACGTAAGCACAAGCCGTGCTCGCGCTCGCCGCACTGATGTCACACTATTTTTTCGCTTGACCAAAGCGTTTGGGACAGCTGAAGTCGTCATAAATCAATCTTTCCTACTGTTGCGTCTCGACAAATTGATTAATTGTGTTGACAAACTCTTTGTGGGCCCGCCGTTGTTCACGCGTTTGCCAAAAAGAAAGAATAGAATAGCTATCGCTATCAGAGTGAGGCCGAATAAGCCGCATGTGGCTATACCCCTTCACCATGATTAAATTTTTTTCAAACCCTAAAATCTTCTGTTCAACCTCTGGACTGATTATCTTTTGATCTTCTATCGGTGTAATCATTGAAAACATAAATAGCCTCAAATTTTTGCTTATCAAGACCCGCAAGGTTCTTTTTCATCGATGCTGCCAAGCTACTACAAACCTGACCAGTCTCATTTATTTATTATCATTCCATTGATTTCTGCAAAAGAAAGATATAATAGGGATGGAGTAAGTTTATTTTCTCAACAAAATCTCCACCCAAATCGGTAAGCAACGCCATGCTTGCCGATTTTTTCTTTATTCTGCGTCCATCTTTATTCAAGTTCACTTTAAAGGTTTTCCAACAAAATGAACTAATCCAGCCCAAAGTATTCCACAACCTAGTCCTTAAGTCCTCCCCAACGGTTAACTCAATTTTTTCCGTCGGTTAGTCGAGAAATGCAGGCTGTTTCATTTAAAGGTTAACATTGGTTCAATTCAAATTTACAAAATCAAATGTTACAAGGAAAAGGTTTCAGGCAGCGTAATTGTTGCCGCCTGAAACCCTTTATTTGTCGATATATGAATAGAAAAAAGATTTAGAAACAAACCATGTCATTTTGTTTCCATTCACGAAGTTATTGGAAATTTATTCCGCTAAATCTGGATGTAGCATCAGAATAAGATCAATCACAGCTTCACCCACGCGTGGGCCAAGACCGGTCAACAAAAGACCGTCCATACTATGGATATTTTCTGAGTCTCCGGCTGGCGTTTCGGCAATACCTGGCACACCAAGCAAGCCTTCAGCACCGCCAACGCTTTCCAAACCACTGTTGAACAACAAGAAAGCATCAGGGGCAATTGACACAGCCCCTTCCGCAGTTAGCGGCTGGTAGCCTTCCCACTCGGTCACAGCATTTTCCAAACCGGCCAATTCAAACATAACATCAACTGATGTGCCAGCGCCTGCGGCTGAAACTGAATCAACGCCACGGGCATAGATGAACATGACGCGGGGTGTTGAGTTAACCTGTGCCAACAAATCAGCCGCTATGGCTAAGTCTGCTTCCATTTTGGCAACCAGTGCTTCACCGCGTGATTCAACGCCTAGAGCCGCTGCCACGTCACGTACAAGCTGAATTGATTCTTCAATCGTGTCTGGTGATTTGAACTGCACAACCGTAACGCCTGATTCTTCAAGCTGGGTTACTGCATCTGGTGGGCCAGCATCGTCAGTCGTCAGGATGAGTGTCGGTGCCATCGCTAAAACAGGCTCAGCAGACAAGGCACGCACGTACCCAACCTGAGGCAGCTGCGTCGCATCAACAGGATAGGTGCTAGAGACATCGGTGGCCGCCACATTGTCAGCCATGCCCAGTGTGAAAACGATCTCAGTCAGAGGACCATCAATAGGAATAACGACGCTGTCGTCTTCAATGACCACTTCATTCCCTTCAAAGTCGGTGACTGTTCGAGGTAAAGGGGAAACTGGACCACTTGTAATGGCTGGGTCAAGACCTTCAGCAACGGTCACACCAACAGCACCTTCAGCGCCCGGAACGACAGTGCTTGGG
Source organism: Chloroflexota bacterium (assembly GCA_039029915.1). GTDB lineage: Bacteria > Chloroflexota > Anaerolineae > Promineifilales > Promineifilaceae > QQUD01. Next base: position 1,286 of record JBCCFD010000452.1, on the reverse strand, counting down.
TCACCATCCATGGCCGCTTCAATCATCGGTACCATCTCATCCAGCAGGAAGTTCAGGCTCAAGGGGCTAGAGAATGAGAATGCCCCACCGAGCAATTCACCAAAGAATATTTCTCGGCCTTCTTGCGCAATTGGGAGCGTTCCGCGGAGTTCGGAATTTTTAATATCTTCAATACCTTGGTCGCTACCAGCAAGCCAAACAACAAGATCGACGTCGAGGAACTGAGGCAGTTCTTCTTCACTGAAGGAGAGGAAGAAACTGTCGCCAGCGACCTCGTCATACAATTCTGGGGTCACAAAACCAAGCTCACTAAGCAAGCGTGGACGGGCATCCTGCGAGGCATAGACACCAGGTGTACCGCTAAACCAGAACCCGACGGCCAATGAGGCCCCATCAAACTCGGGGTTGTTCGCTCGAATTTCTGCAAAACGGGCTTCAAGATCAGTTACGATGGTTTCAGCTTTTTCGCTGGTACCGGTCGCTTGACCCAGCACGCGGGTAACTTCTTGCCACGGTACGCCATAGTCCACGTAATCACCTGATTGGGCCAAGGTTGGCGCAATCGCTGAAAGTGAATCGTACTCCTCTTCGGTCATCCCTGAGGTGATACCAACGATGAGGTCTGGCTCAAGGGCCGCAATCGCCTCAAAGTTAATCACGTCCGAAGCAACGATTTCGGTTTGGGCGTCACCTAACTCATCTTGTGCCCAAGGCCAAAAAGCATTTTCATAAGGACCATACCAGTAACGAACACCAACTGGCACGACACCTAAGGCTAAAAGCTCATCTTGTTCGCTAAAGCCAACGCTTACAACGCGTTCTGGATGATGAGGAATTTCGGTGCTGCCGTATTTGTGGTCGATGGTAACTGGGAAGGCGTCAGACATCTCTTCCATTTCCTCGTCCATTTCTTCTTCGGCCATTTCCTCATCCATTTCTTCTTCGGCCATTTCCTCGTCGGCCATTTCCTCATCCATCTCTTCTTCAGCCATTTCTTCGTCTTCAGCCATTTCTTCTTCGGCCATTTCCTCGTCGGCTTCGGCTTCTGCTGCTGGCTCGTCGGTTTCGGTTGTCGGTTCGCTACCGCTACTGCCACCACAAGCAGCTAACAGCAGTATGAGGGCGAATAGGCTTAAGTATTTGGTGATACGGCCGTATCCGCTAAAATCCGGCATTGTGAAAAAGGTATTTCCTGAGACACCTTTCACATCTAGGTGATTTGGGCGGCATCCCAAATCACCACTATTTTCTTTGCTCATTTTTGTCTCCTCTTGATTAAATACATT
>JBCCFD010000451.1:0-6443 GCA_039029915.1 Chloroflexota bacterium | reverse complement strand
TACTTTTTGTTCTCCACTTAAATGAGGACATTCTACTATTCTTTCCCCACTATCCCCTTGTTTTGAAATACATCCTGAAGATTCATGCCATTAAGCAACCTCTGTGGTGTAATTTCAAGACCGTACCTTTGATGAAGCAAATAGCTGAAGGCTGCGGCTTTTAGTGAGCCCAAACCGTAGCTGTTCAACTGCCGTTTTTCATCTAAATGCTCAATTGGCAAATTCAAAAGCTCGGCTACGTCTTGTTTGAATGCATCAAATTCTGGAGTCCCTGAAAAATTGGAGAGCACTTTAGACGAGCCAAGTGAAATACTCCCTATCGATTTAAGTTCATTCTTCAAGTATCGATTTTGACACTCAAGCCGCATCACCTTACCGCTGCTTGTGCGCGGCAGTTGACCAGGACGCAGAAAAACGATGTCTTGAATAGGCAACTGGAACTGTAGAGAAACGGCCGTTTGCACCGCCTGCGCGACTTCATTCAAATCAGCTTTGCGATGAGTCCGTTTAAGTTCGGAAGCGATGATAAGCCATTCACTTTGTTCATTATCAATTGAGAATGCGGCCGTACCTTGGGGTTGAAGCGCCTCATGGGCTAGCTCAACGCTCTGTTCAATATCAGCTGGATAATAGTTAACCCCATTGACAATAATCAAATCTTTAAGGCGACCCGTGACGTAAAGTTCATCATCCTTAATAAACCCCAAATCCCCCGTGCGATAGTAGTCTTGGTCAATTTGAGCTGCCAGATGATTCTTAAACTGGGTTTGGCTTTCTGCATTTTCTCGCCAATACCCGTCTGAAACAGCCGGCCCAGCTATCCAAATTTCACCCACCTCACCTTCAGCAACGGCCGTTAACGTTTCCGAATCAACAATTTGCACATCAAACGACTCATGAATAGGTCCATTGCTAACATAGGACTGGTTGTTGTAAACGGCCGTTTTAAAATCCTCGTGGCGGGAGGAACCCGAGACCAAGAGCGTCGTTTCAGCCATGCCATAACAAGACACAAGACTGTTGGAGGCTAGATTGGCTCCCTGAAACTTATCTGCAAACTGGTTTAGCGTCTCGACTCTAACCTTTTCTGCTCCGCAGAATAAGACGTGGAGGCTGCTCAAATCTAAGTTGGCAACCACCTCCTCACTGATTTGTTCCACACAATAATCAAGCGCAAAATTTGGCGCAGCGGTAATGTGCGCTTCGTGCTTGGCCATTAATCTCAACCAGCGATCTGGCTTTTCCATAAAGGCGGTCGGCGACATGAAGATTGTTTCTCCGCCCCCATAAATCGGCATCAACACGCCACCGACTAAGCCCATATCGTGCGTGGTTGGCAGCCAGATCACGCCCTTACCCCGCCCCCATAGCGAAAATAGATCGGCTGATTCACAAATAGATTGCACGTTCGCCAAAAAGTTACCGTGACTAATTTTGACGCCTTTGGGGTTTCCCGTGGAGCCTGACGTGTATTGCAAAACAGCCGTTTTCTCTTGTCCAATTCCTTCTAACTGCCAAGCCTCCCCTACAGAATTTGGGATTTTGTCGATTTCAAGAAGGTCTAGGGTTTGACCTTCAACATTTGCATCCAATATCGTTTGAATGCGTGCCGAAAAGGAGGATTGAGTCAGCGCCAGACCGGCTTGGCTATTCTTCAATACACTTAAAAATCGAGGCACTAGCCGCTTATTGCCTGGAAAATGAACAGGGACCCCAATCGCGCCAGCATAAAGGCAACCCATTAAAGCCTCAATAAATGCTAGACCTGGTGGAAATGGAAGCAGTATCGGCTGGTTTTGAACATCCATTTCTTTGAGCTGTTGTCCAATCGCCCGCGCTCTGTGGGCAAGCTCAGAAAACGTGCGGGTGGCGGTCACCGTTTCCCCATCCTCTAAATATGAAAAGACCTGCTGATTAAACAATTCCAATGCTCGCGTTTCTGAAAGATGAACCAGCGATTGAAAGGCGGTGGCGGGGGTGAATTTGAGGTGTCGCTGCAGGTCTGCTGGAGGGTATTTATGACTCTCATCTATTGGAAGCCGTTTTTTGTAAACGCGATGGGTTTTAAATGGTCTGAGGCCTAGGGTTTCAAGATCATCCCGCATATGAACGGCCGTTTCAGCCACATTAATCAACTCAACATGCCTCACGCTTGAGTTTCGTAGGGTTTTTTCAATTTCGGAAATCATTAGCGCGTTCAGCCCGGCGTGATGAAGATGATCTTGAACGGACATGCCAACCAACACGACTTTTTCTACTTTTCGCTTGGCGCTAAGTAGCCGAAGGATAGTAGGGAGATTAATACGGCCGTTTGACTTCTTTAGCACATCAGAAAGATCAGGCACAGCAAAAAGCAAGCCAACTAATTGCTCTTTATGGTAAAGCATCTTCAACAACTTCGGCACTGCCGCTGGAATTAAATTTTCAATAACCTGTTTAATTTCGGCTTCCGACAAAGGGTAATATTCCCAATTTTTAGAAAATCCTTCATTGTAAACTGTCACAATTTCCCGACCGGCTTTAAACAACTCTACGATTGATCGAGGCTGCCGGATGCGGTATTCACCTTGTTCATTGATCCGCTCAGCATAACCGTGAATCCAGTTTGGCAATTGGAAGGTTTCACCATCAATTTGGTAAGAAATAAAGTCGATCTCTTTTTTAAAATTTGCGGACTTCATAAAAGAAGCATAATAAGGCAAATTGTATTCGGTAAACGCCATTGTCTGCCCATGATCGAATCCGTCAATGAGCAAACCATACCCATCAACAAGACCAAACCCTTTTGGGCCAACCAAACTATCAAGTCCTTTATCGACCGCCCAATCTGCGGCCGAATCTAGCAAAGCATGCGCCGCTGCTTCATCATTTATGCAGTCAAAAAAGTAAAATTGAGCTTGATTCTTATTGTGGTGTTCGTTAAATGGTACATGGTGCAGGACGGCAATGCGGCCCACAAAACGGCCGTTTTTTCTTGCCAAGAAAAAGGCTGCCTCTGAATGCTCATAAAATGGAAACCCTTGCCGATCAAAATAGGATTTTGCGTCAAGATTTAATAGGGGTGTCCATTGTGGCGTTTGGTCATAAAGAGTAAAGGGGAAACTGATAAACGCATCAATTAGACTTTTATCATCGAATGAAACTGGAATTACTTTAATCATTTAATGAATTGTATGCCAAAAGCCGTCACGCTTGCCAATAGGACACCCGCCACGACATCAATCAGGTGATGCTGTTTGGTAAACAGGGTTGAAAGCATGATTAAAACAAACCAAATCAGAAGCAGCGGCGCAAACGGATGACCAGAAAATTGAATGATGGCTAGCGCACTAAATAGGCTAAAGCCACAGTGCATACTGGGAAAGCTATTGTAAGGCTTCGAAAGTTGTTGGAATCGAACAATCATTTGGGTGGACAGTGACGTCACGGCTAGATCTTCTCGTCGTTCTACTTTGCAAGGAAAAAAAATATAACAACCAAAAGCGACTAAAACGAGAATCAAATACCCAATCATCGTTTTTGAAAAATCAGCATCATTAAAAAGCCAGACGTACGCCAAGACCGAAAGCGCATACGAGGAAAAATAAAAATAAGCAAATGCCGGGATAAATGGAATTGCTTCATCTGCGGGTATCATCGTGCTGTGATACACGCCCCTTTTGCTTACCCAATCATTGAGTTTTAAATTCCAGACACCCCAAAAATAAAGCATGATTGGAAAAATAAAATGCCAAAATGTTAGCATTGACGCAATTACCTCTCACCTTGCTGCAAAAAGGCTGATTATACCGAAATACGGTGTTTAATACTTTGTTACCAAAGTTTTTAAATGCTCCTAGGCAAGAATAATTAAAGATGAACTATGCAACGGAGAATTCAACTCATGCAGCTTTTTTTGATTTACATTAAACTTCGCTGCATGAAGATTGGTTTAGTTTCGCCTTATGATCTGGCGATGCCCGGCGGTGTTAATCAGCACATCATTCACTTGGTAAAAGCGTTGAATGGGCTAGGCCATTCTGCAAAAATTGTGGGAATATGCTCTAAACCAGCTTTGTCTCTTCCTGAATTGGTTCACCTGCCGGGCAAGCCCACAACGTTTAAATCAGGTGGCTCTAATGCGCAGGTATGTTTAAATCCAATGGTTTTCAAATGGATTAAATCGATCCTCGAAGAGGCACAATTTGACCTCATTCACCTGCATAACCCTTTGACACCGCTGATTAATTTTGCTTTTTTATATTTTCGCCCCAATTTTCCCCAAACAACCTTTATTGGCACGTTTCATGAATATCGCAGCACCCCAAACCCTTTGATTGAGTTTGGCAAACCGTTTTGGCGCCATTGGTTAACTCGCTTAAACGGCCGTATTACGGTCTCCCCCGATTCCTACCAATTCAACACGCATCACCTAGGCGGACAGTATGAAATCATCCCCAACGGAGTAGCCGAAGCGTTCTTTCAAGATGATTGCGGTCTTCGTAGGGATCACCTCAATATTTTGTTTGTGGGGCGCATGGAGCGTCGAAAAGGGCTACCCGTTCTGTTAGAAGCGATGCCAAAGGTTGTGGCAGAATTTCCGAACGTCAATCTCCATCTGGTTGGCCCCATTTCGCCTGTGCAGAAAACGGCCGTTATCCAAAAACTTAATTCTTTAAACATCCAAAATCAGACAAATATTCATGGACAAGTAGACGAACAAACGCTTGTTCAATTTTATAAAGAGGCCGACCTCTTTTGCGCACCATCAATCGATTATGAATCGTTTGGCATTGTCCTGCTAGAAGCGATGGCCGGCGGTTGCGCTATCATTGCCTCAGACATTCCGGGCTACAATCGCATCATCCAAAATGGCGTGCAGGGCTATCTGGTGTCACCAAAATCACCCACTGCTATCGCAGAAAAGGTAAAGCATCTGTTAGCCAATGCCAAATTACGAAATACAATGAAAAAACACGGTAAAGCCACAGCAAACGGTTACCGCTGGGAGAAAATTGCTCCCCAAATTTTGCGATTTTATGAGAAGACAATTGAAGAAAGGAATATTAAATGATTGAAACGGCCATTATACTTGCCGCGGGTAAAGGAGAGCGGTTAACAGAAATTTGGGCGGACAAGCCCAAAGGTTTTATACAAATTGGCAATCTCACACTAATAGAACGAACGATTAAGATTCTCAAACAAAACCACATCAACCGATTATTGATCATCACGGGATATGAAGCTGAGTATTACGAAACGCTATCGTTGAATGACGACTCAATCACTACTATTAAAAATAACAATTTTGCGACAACCGGAAATATGGCTTCACTTGTACGGGCAAACAAATATCTATCATCTGATTTTTTCCTAATAGAAGCGGATATTGTTTTTGAAGAAAGGGCCATATCCGAATTGCAAAACACAAAACAGAATGATGTTATTTTAATTTCACAATTTACACACGCTGGGGATGAAGTATATGTGGATACATCTGGCTTGCGAGTCGTTAAATTATCAAAAAAAAGAGCGCAAATCAAAAATTGCACCGGTGAGCTAGTGGGGATTTCTAAAATTTCCTACAATCTTTTTCAAAAGATGGTCCAACATTATTGTCAAAATCCGAAAAAATATTGCACCATTGCTTATGAGGATTGCTTAAATAAGATAATGGCCAATACAGTTGTCCAGTTTCACAAAATTAATGATTTGCTTTGGGGAGAGATCGATACACCTAACCATTTCGAACGTATTACGAAAACCATTTATCCCGCCATAGCTAGAAAAGAATCGAAAGTTCAGTAAATCCAATTGTAATTATCGAATTATGGCATTTTCCCGTACTTTTTTAAGAACCGGATGCTTCATACCTAGCTTAATTAGACCATGATGGATCCAATTTAACGGCCGTTTCATGGGCCTCTCAATATCTAACCACAACACCACCCGAATTTGGTCTGAATCATTCATGGCGTCATGAAGTAGAGTGTCATCAAAAATAACACCCTCTCCTTCTTGCCAATAGTATTTCTCCCCCTGCTCAATCGCCTTCTTGTCGCGAGATGCATTCGTTTCACCGTCATCGTTCACGCGAAGCCAGCACAGCTTTAAGTGATGGTTTTCTGCAGGCACAATCACCCCTAAATGGTATCGAAGAAATCCTTTGTAATAACCAAAATGAGGCTTGATATATTGCTTAGGATATAAAATTGAGAAAAAAGCCAAATGAACGCCAGGAATTTGAGCCAATAATTTTGTTGTTTCAGGACAAAGCTGGCAATTTTCTTCAACAAACTCTCCTGCCTTTAATAAATAGGATTTCCATTTAATTGTATGGATGCCTCCCTGGGTATATTTTCCCGCCAAATTTTGAATATCGATAATTTGGAAATCATTATTGATTAAATTGTTACATTCATTTTTAATAAGATGATGTGATTGTTCAAGAATCCGAAGTTCGG
>JBCCFD010000450.1:0-6466 GCA_039029915.1 Chloroflexota bacterium | reverse complement strand
GAAGATATTGCGGCGCAGATCGATGAGCGGACTCGCGTGGTGGCGATGAGTCACGTGAGTATGTTTACAGGTCAGCGGATTGACTACAAAGCTTTATCAAAAATTGTGCGGGCATCAAATGCGCTCTTTTTGCTTGATGCGTCTCACTCTGCTGGTGTTGTACCAGTTGAAGCCAGCTATGCGGATATCATGGTAGCTAGCTGTTATAAATGGCTGCTTGGCGTTCATGGGACGGCCGTATTCGATTGGAATCGTTCTCGTCTGCCTGACTTGACGCCGCCCTTTCTGGGCTGGAACAGCACAACGCTCCATCCTAGCTGGGAAACCCCGACCACTTTTGCAATTCACGAAGATGCCAACCGGTTCCTAGCTGGAAACCCCAGTTTCATCAGCCTGTATATTTTAAATAATGCGCTCGACTATTTGCTGGCGCTGGAAGGCGCGTCGATTGAAGCACATGCACTGGATTTGAGCGGCAAAGTTTGGCAGGGGGTTAACGAATTGGGTTGGGAGATAATGACTCCCGAACCAGCGGCAGAGCGAGCCGGCAACGTCTGTTTTATGGCGCAGGACATTAACGGTTTAACAAAAGCGTTGGAAGAACATCAGGTCCTTATTTGGGGGGCTTATCAAGGCGTGGGGCGAGTGCGCATTTCGACACATCTCTACAATGACGAGCACGATGTTGATCGCTGCTTGGCGGCATTACAGACGATTGGTCGTTAAATATTTGGTGGAAGTAATTAAAGCTTGACCTGTTTGAATAAATTTAAATCGTTCAAATTAATTTGACTTATCCCTTTTGTTCTGCTAGCCTATTTGAATAATTTCAAATAGATAGGAAAAAATTAAATGATAGCAAATAAACGGCCGTTACCCGAAAAATGGTTGCACGATGTGGAAGCGATCAAAGTATATGCAGACCCCAGACGGTTAGAAATTATGCGCCTGATGCATGAGCCAACCACCGTGAAAGCGATCTCTGTTGCGCTAGATATTGCTCCTTCAAAGCTGTATTACCATATCAAGCTTCTGCTTGAACACGATATCATTGAAGAGGTAGGGTACAACATCGAAAGTGGGATTGTTGAGAAGATTTACCAAGCCACGGCCGTTCACTTTAAAGTGGTCAATCCGTTGATTAATACGGCCGTTCCCGTTGAAACGGCAGATGCTCTTTTCTCTTCCATGCTTGATGACACGACCCAGCAGTTTCGCCATGCGCTACTCAACATCGATCGGGATGATCAAAACCCACCGCGACATCCGTTTCTCTCAAAAAAGATGTTTAAACTGAGCGAGGCGCAGTTAACGGCCGTGCATGCCAAACTGGTTAACCTCATTGAAGAGCTCGCTCAACTTGCCCAAGAAAATGAAAATACTGATTATCCAGAATATCAATTGATGGCCTTATTCAATAAAAATAACTAAATAGTTCGTTTCATCAACAAGATTCGAAAATATTATTCTGATTGCACATTGGAGGGTTACTATATGTCCCAAGCTTCGGACTATCTTTACCTGCTTGCTTCAAAAATTACAAAGCCATATACGGCATTGCCCACCTTACGGGCCGCAATGGTGACGGGCTCCGTTGCTAAAGGGTTATCTGATCATTACTCTGATATAGACATGACCTATTATTATGAAGAGACCCTTCCAGAAGAGAGCGTCCTGGCCTCAATTCGGGAAGGAAATGGAGGATCGGAGCGGAAATGGATTATTGGGGATCGCAAGACTGGTTCATTTGCAGAAGCGTTTCACATAGACGGTGTCGAAGTGCAAATTGGTCATACAACAATTGAGTCATGGGAAAAATCAATGGCTGAAGTGCTAGAAAATCATAATGTGGATACCCCACTGCATAAAGCCATGGAAGGCACCATTAATTCAAAGGCTTTATTTGGCGAGACGTATATGGCTCAATGGCAAGCCCAAATTGCAGGTTTCCCAGATGAATTAGCAGAGGCAATGGTTCAGCATAATTTGCAGTTTTTTCCCTTGTGGGGCTTAGAACCACACTTTTCGAGTCGTGATGCCACGGTCTGGTACTATCAATCGCTGGTTGAGTCAGCACACCGCTTAATAGCCATCTTAGCTGGACTTAACCGACTTTACTTCACAACGTTTCAATTTAAGCGAATGGCCCGGTTTATCAACCAAATGTCGATCAAGCCCAACGACCTGACCTCTCGATTAGAGTCTCTTTTCAGCACTGATTTTCAAACGGCCGTTTCCGAGCTTGAATCCCTTGTCGCTGAAACGGTTGCCCTTGTTGAACAGCATATGCCAACTCTTGATACCACAAAGGCCAAGGCACGGATTGGCTGGCGGCAAGAACCATGGGAGCCGAACATATGAATTTAAAATTTGACCATCCTGAACGATTGGTAAGGAGTGTGATTACGGTAAATGCTCAATGAACCCGACTGTTTTACTTTTTATCACCCTGATAGGAATTGGTTCCAGCTGGTTGACCCTTCGCCCCACCGTTCAAAAAATTAATCTTTAGTACTATAGTGGGAACATTGTCAGAAGTTATGCGTATATAGATATATAAGAAAGTATTGGTTCCAGTCATTAAGTGTTCCGAAGTAGATAAATTGAAAACCTTGGTAGCTAAAAGCTTCGGAACCTCGAGAAAACGAAGTTTAAAGCCGTTGTTTTATTCAAAGCAGGAACTTCGTTTCACTTAGACACTGTATTCGAAAGGGATAATATCATGTATGGTCGAGCAACCGCAACAGCACTATTAGCCGAAATGAAAAACGATACCACCCAGCTATTTAGACTTGTTGAACAACAAAGCCAAAATGCAGGGGTTGATCACACCAATGAATTATCAGACATTGCGACTATGATCGAAGAGCGTCGCTACGCCACAGCTCGTGTTTATTTAGAAACCATGCAAGAGCGCCTGCCAAACTAGGTGGAGAACAAAAAGTATGTTGAAATAAACATCTTTGCATACGTTTTTGTTTTCCTGAAACTGATTTTCATTGCCCAATTTTATACTCAAGATGTTTGTTGAAAATTACATAAGAAATCATTTATCCAAAAAGACCTCATCAAGCCCATTTGTATAGGTTAGCATTTTGACAAATGGGCCCTGAATTTCTTTTGGGGCATTATCCAGAACGCCCCGCCTCCTATTTTCAAAAATCGAGCACGACATCCGTTGACTGATAATTTATTATCGGTTGGCTAACGATGTGATCCGAACGGGGAACGGCCGTATAATTTACACCGTCTATTGGAGAACTAAAAGCTGTTTGAAAGATAACAGCTTCGCAACAGTTTTTGTTCTCCTAAAAGTAAATCACATTTACTGAAATCTTTTTCAAATTCCATATTGTGATTTACTTAGAATAACAGAGGTGATAAATGACCCACGGTACGCACAATGCCATTGAAGACCCCCGCAATAAAGATGTTCTCATTTACGTAAATGGGGAGTTATTCCCAAGAAACGAAGCCAAAATATCCGTTTTTGACAGCGGTTATCTCGTTGGAGACGGCGTTTGGGAAGCCCTTCGCCTTCATGACGGCGTTCTCGTTTACATTGACGAACATTTTGACCGCCTGTATCAAGGTGCCGCCACCGTTGGTATGGATGTGGGCATGACCCGCGATGAGCTAGAGGCAGAGCTTTGGAAAACGCTCAACGCCAATAAAATGCACGACAATGTCCACTGCCGCTTTATGTTAACTCGCGGCATCAAAAAAACCCCCTCCCAAGACCCTCGCCTAACGATTACAGGCCCCAACTTAGTCATAATTGCTGAACATAAAAAAGCCAGCAGTGAGAGTAAATCGCGCGGTGTGAAACTGTTTACCAGTTCGATTCGCCGCGGCTCGCCGGATTATCTTGATCCACGTCTCAACTGCCACAGTAAGCTGCATGAAGTGATGGCACTGGTGCAAGCGCTTGAAGCCGGTGCCGACGAAGCGCTGATGCTTGATATTCACGGTTTTGTGGCCACTTGTAACGCCACGAACTTCTTTATGGTTAAACATGGGGAACTGTGGACTTCAACTGGGCAATACTGCATGAATGGCATTACGCGGGGCAAGATTTTAAAAGTGGCCCGTGAGCAGGGAATTCCAGCCTACGAAAAGAATTTCTCGCTGTTTGACGTGTACGGGGCAGATGAAGCGTTTGTGACGGGCTCTTTTGGTGGCGTAACGCCCGTGACTGAGGTCGACGGCCGTATCATTGGTAACGGTGAGCTGGGCGCGATGAGCCAAAAACTCAGCGAGCTCTATATTGCCGACATCCACAAAGAAGTTGAGCGCGTTAAGCAACTCAGCGCCTAAAATAATTAAATAGGAACTCATAAATGATGCAACTTTTTAACAACACCTTCGAAGGAATGACGATCCTTGTCACGGGGCATACTGGTTTTAAGGGGTCTTGGCTTTCTATCTGGCTCAAGGAGATGGGGGCCAATGTGATTGGCTATTCCTTAGAAGAGCCGCCAACGGAAACAAGTAATTTTGTGGTGTCCAATGTGGCTGACGCGATCAATGATAATCGGGGAGACATTCGGGATTACGGCCGTTTACTCTCCCTCATCGAAGAACATCAACCGAGCCTTATTTTTCACTTGGCCGCCCAGCCCATCGTGCTGCGTTCGGTGAAGGAGCCTCGTTTAACCCTTGAAACAAACGCTATCGGCACTGTCAATATTCTTGAAGCGATTCGCAATACGAACTGCGTCAAAGCATTGGTTAGCATTACGACGGATAAAGTGTATTACAACGAAGAGTGGATTTGGGGATACCGTGAAACCGATCGGCTAGGTGGGCACGATCCGTACAGTGCCAGTAAAGCGATGGCTGAGCTGGCTATTTCCTCATACCGTGACACCTATTTTCCACCTGAAAAATATGAGGAGCATGGGGTTGCCATCGCCTCGGTGCGGGCTGGCAACGTCATTGGTGGCGGTGACTTTGCTGATTTCCGTTTGGTGCCAGACTGTATGCGGGCGCTGATGGCCAATCAACCGATTGGGGTACGTAATCCGGTCAGCGTACGGCCGTGGCAGCTGGTGCTTGAACCGCTTTCTGGTTATTTATGGCTAGCCGTGAAGCTGCTTACCGATGGGGCTAACTATGCTGAAGCGTGGAACTATGGCCCAATGGAAACTAATGGCATCTCGACCCAGGCGATTGCGGAAAAGCTCATTGAGCTTTGGGGAGACGGGGAGTGGCTTCATACCGATCCGGGCTTTGCTAAAGTGGAGACGGGCTATTTGCGCCTGAGTCGTGAAAAAGCGGCCGTTTTTCTGAACTGGCAGCCGGTTTACACGTGGGAAGAAGCGCTGGCTGAGATTGTAGACTGGTTTAAGGCATACTCTAAAGAGTCAGAGATGTATGATATTTGTAAACAGCATATCGAAGCGTACGCGCAACGCGCCGCTGAGCGAGGTCTGCCGTGGGCCAGTCGTTTGTAGGCCTTACAACTGATGAACTCACAAGCTGACTAACTGACAAACGATTTGCGAAGGAGGAAGGTGATGATTTTTGATAATTTGACGACGTTTTTGTTTGAACAGCCTACTATTTTGACGCGATTTATTGAAACGGCCGTTATTCTCATCCTCCTTACGCTTATCCGCAAGTTTGTCTTAATGCGGGTGACCCAGACCTTAGAAGACCCCGGCAAAATTTACGCTTGGCGCAAGGGAAGCCAATATGTTGTTTTATTTTTAATGTTGGTCACCTTTTCAGCTATCTGGTTTGAGGGGTTTGACAACGCTTCCACTTACCTGGGCCTTCTGTCTGCAGGCATTGCGATTACGATGCAAGACCCGTTGATTAACATCGTTGGCTGGATTTATATTTTGGCGCGACATCCGTTTGAGGTAGGGGATCGGATTGAAATTGGTGATGTTGGCGGTGACGTGATCGATATTGAAATTCTTCGCTTTACGCTGTTAGAGATTGGCAACTGGGTGGATGCTGAGCAATCAACAGGGCGCGTTATTCACGTGCCAAACCGCATGGTGTTTAATCATCATCTAGCCAACTACACGAGCGGAGTGCCGTACATCTGGAATGAAATACCCATCCTGCTGACGTTTGAAAGCGATTGGGAGAAGGCCAAACGTTTGCTGCACAGCATCATTGAAAAATACTCCCTTCAGCCTTCAATGGAAGAAAAAATCAATATCCAAACGGCGGCGAAAAAGAGTAATGTGCGCTATCCAAAATTAACGCCCGTGGTGTATACAAAAGTGTCGGGGTCAGGGGTTGTGTTAACCTTGCGTTATTTATGTAAACCTAGGAGCCGCCGTAACAGTGAGCAATCAATTTGGGAGGAAGTGCTGCGCCTCTTTGCTGAGCAAAAAGACCTCGATTTTGCCTACAACACCCAGCGCATTTTTTATCATCCCGTCGAAGGAAAAACACTGCTGACGGATCATTCAGAGGTGTCACTGCCAAAGAATCATCTTGTCAATGG
>JBCCFD010000449.1:0-6485 GCA_039029915.1 Chloroflexota bacterium | reverse complement strand
GGTAACGGCCGTTACCAGCAGCAAAGCAATCATTAAACAAAATTGAAAAAAGGAGTTTCTTTTCATCATCTACCCATTCTTAATGTAACGAACTTTTTAGCCGTCGTTTTATTCTAGGCGGGAACTTCGGTTCATTTAGTCAGTTGGTGAAGGTAACGGCCGTTGAACGCGCTTGCGCTTTGGGGCGGCCACAGGCTTTTTCTTCTCCGCTTCAGGCCAAGCGGCAATTAGCGTTCCGATAACAAACACCATACCACCCGCCCACACCCAATTGATAAGCGGGTTCAAATAGAGGCGGAACGTGGCTGCATTAGCGGAAACGCCTTCCCAATTCACCACAAGAATGTAAAAATCATCAAAAATGGTTGATACAGCCGCTGGAATCGTCATGGGCTGTTGGGTGCGCGTGTATAGTTCTGTGCGCGGGGTGAGCGTGCGAACGTATTCCCCATTTTCGAAGACATCAACGACCGCCTGCGAGATAATCAAATCATCGGGGCCGGGAAATTCAGACATCCCGTTAAACACCATTTCATAACGACCTAGCCCAATGGATTCACCGCGCTGTAGGCGGATTTGGGTTTCGCTCTGGAATATCTCAACCCCAATGATGCCAAACGCCATTATCAAGACGCCCATGTGAATCCAATAGCCACCATAGCGTCGACGATTACGCGTCATTAGCGTTGAAAATGCTTTCCACGCGCTTTCACCTCGGTTCATGCGGGAGCGGGTGCCTTTCCAAAATTCTAAGAGAGTTAAAATGACCGAGAAGGAGATAACCCAAATGCCGGCTAAGCCACCATATTCACGGATACCATAAACGAGCAGCCCAATGACAAAAAGCGTTGCTGCTAGTGCGGGCCAGCGAAGCGGCATGCCAATGCGCTCGGGGCTGGTTTTGTACCAGGCGGTGAGCGGCGCAACGCCCATCAACAGCACCATGACCCCAAACAGTGGGGCGAGTGCCTGCTCATAAACGGGTGGACCCACAAATGAGCGCTCGTTGGTGAAAATCTCTGAAATGATGGGGAAATTTGTCAGTACAAAAACAATAACAAGAATAGCGATAAAGATGAAGTTGTTTAGTAAAAAGGCCGCTTCACGGGAGAAAAAGGAATCAAGGGTGTTTTCGGTACCTAAATCTTCGATTCTTTTGAAAAGCCAATAGAGCGACAGAACCGTCATAATACCCAAGAACGCGAAGAAGTAGGGACCAACGGCAGATTGCGCAAATGAGTGAACGGACGAAATAATGCCGCTTCGAACGATGAATGTGCCGTACACCACCAGTAAATAAGTTAAGATGATGAGCGACATATTCCACACTTTAAAAATGTTGCGTTTTTCTTGGATGATGGCGGAGTGTAAAAATGCGGTGCCAGATAGCCAAGGCATAAAGGATGCATTTTCAACGGGGTCCCACGCCCAATAGCCACCCCAGCCTAAAACATCATACGCCCAGCGACCGCCAAGAATAATGCCGAGGCTTAAGAAGAGCCACGCCACGAGCGTCCAGCGGCGGGTGGTCTTGATCCAGCCGTCATCTAGCTTGCCCGACATGAGGGCGGCCATTGCGAAGATGTAAGGTACGACAAAGCCAACATACCCTAAGTAAAGCATGGGGGGATGAATAATCATGCCTGGATGACGCAGTAGCGGGTTCAGTCCGTTACCATTAGGTGGGACGACCTCCAGTCGGGCAAAGGGGTTTTCTAAAAAGAGGGTCAGCAGTAAGAAGAAGATTTGGGTGGTGGCGGCGATCATGAGCGCGTAGGGCATGAGCTCTTTTTGATTGTTCCATTTTTGGGCCATGGCAACGGCCGTAAATGCCGCTAAGATAAAGTTCCACAAGAGCAGTGAGCCAGCCTGCCCTCCCCACATCGCTGTAACTTTTAAATATTGGGGCATGTCAATGCTGCTGACGCGCCACACGTATTCAATGGAAAAGTCGCCGGTGACGAGGAGCGTAATCAATAAACCACAGGCCAATCCCAAGAGCGGAAAGGTCGCGACGGTTGCATTGCGGGCGCTCATGACCCAGCGAATATCATCTTTTTGTTTGCCATACCAAGCTGCTCCGATGGTATAAACCGAAGCAAGAAAGGCAACAAGAACGGCCGTAAATCCTAAATCTGCAATCATAGTTTTGTGAAGGGGATAGGAGATTGGGTGCTAGAGATTCGAGATTCGTTTCACTTGACCCATGCTCTTAATTTGTGTTCGCCCCCGGTTCTAACTCTTCATATCGTGTTGGGCATTTAAGGAATAAACCACCTTCATTGGCCATGAATATACCGTTTTCGGCATGACCCTCTACCAAAGCTTGTGCATCGTGCTGCAGCAAGTCAGGTTTGGGTTCATTCATAGCGACGACGCGTAGCGTTTGGGTGGGGTTGTTTAAATCATCCACAATGTCGAATTCAAGCCGAGAGGTGGTCGCATCGATTTGAGTATAAACGATTGAGTCTCCCACAACCCAGCCGGCGACGCGCAGGTCTCGCCCATCGAGGCGATCCTGTTCCGCATAATATTCGCCTACTGTTTTGTAGAGCTGCGTATTGCCTCGCACCGCGTTTGTGATTAGGAACGCAACTGTGGCAAGCATCACAAATCCAGCGACAGCAAACTTTAAGGTATTACTTTTTTTCTGCGGGAAAAGGTCCGCTTCTTCACGGGTCCATGTTGGATTTGCCATAGTTTTCTATTCTTCCTCTTCTAAAATGGCGAGTGCCTGATCGACATACTCTTCAGGAACGGCAACGTGACCCGTTCCTAATGCGCCAACAAGTAAACCTAAGGCTTGCCCCGCGGCTTCTTGCCAAGCTCGGGCAGGGATGCCTGCTGCCTGCAAGCGACCGGCGATTATTGTCGCTTGCATCAATCCAGTGACACGAGCAATGGTCTCCCAACGTACAGATTTGTTGTGACCTGGTGTCGTTTCATCATCGTATGAAAGAGGTAAAGAACCATTGAATGAATCACTCATAATCAATCTCCAGAATGTAGTTCAATTGATTGAATTATACTTTGCAATAGGACAAAATCGAATCATTCTAAGGTTTCATTTCTCTTTGTGAAAATCAGCACATTTGTTTTGAGGGAAAAATAAGAGGCGGGGTGGCTATAAATATAAAAATTTCGCAGAATATCTTGAAAAAAAAACGGGTCGAAAATGTGAAATCCAGTTGGTGAAAACCCCAATTCAGCTCCTTGTTCAAGACGCTTTTTGATTTTCGCATATGTGCTCCATCTCGAAATTAATTGAAAATGCAAATGTAGCTTGAACCTGTCGAAGGCGATCTTTCAAAAGCAGGAACTTTGTTTCACATAGGAGACAAAACGTCGCGGAGCGGCACCAACAAATGAATGTAAATAGCTAGAGCTAGAGGATGGAGGGAGGCAACCAAAGGTTGCTTTCCACCGTCTCCAGCTGAACAGCTATTTACAGAGGGGGAATCAGCATTTTTATGGCAAAAATGCTGATTCTAAAGTTGATTATCGGCCTGATCGCTGTGTAATTTCGCCAGACCCTACAACGGTTTGGTCCACTTGTGGATCTCCGAAATAATCAATGTCGCCACTGCCGGTTATGTCGGCATCAAGGGATCGGATAGCCCACACGGTGGCTTGACCTGATCCTGTCACAGAAACAACGGCCGTTTCTGAAAATAAGCCATCACCCATAAACTCACCAGAGCCACTCACTAAAACATCTTGGCTTTCTGTTTCCCCAGCTAGCTCAACGTTGCCTGAGCCGGTGATTCGAACATCTAAAGTTTCTGCCTCAATGGTGTCAATCTCCACATCGCCACTGCCCGCTACTGAAACAACCAATGAATTGACTGCAAGCTCATTTGCCATGAGCGAACCTGAGCCCGTGACAGAAATTTCGTCGATATTTGGCATAGATAGCCGAATAACTAGCGGTTCTGTTGGTTCAATGATGACATTGGGACGTGTGCTAACGTCAAGGGTGTTTCCATTGACAGATGTCTCAATTTCAGCGAGGATGTTTTCCTCACCTTCAATTGATAAGGTATAGGTATCATCTTGAGTAAGAATGATATCGGCAGATGTGAGCAAATGAACCTTATCGAATCCAGAAGCTTCGCGGGTTTCAGTTGTTACATTCCCGTTGCCGCGCACGCGACCGGAACAGCCTATTAAAAATAAAATTGCAATGATTAAAAATAATGATTTATAAATTGTCTTGTTCAACATGTTTACCTCCACAGTAAGCTACCTTCAATACGGCACCCCCTTAAAATCGTTTCATAATTGGCTAAGACGCATAGGTTATTCGCATCGGATCGGTTAAAATTTAGACAGCATGTTTATTGAAGAATGTAAATGCACAACAGGAAAGCTGACATGACGATATCTAATGAACAGTATCAAGCGGCTCACGAAACGGCCGTTTTTATCGATCGCAGTGCGCTTGGCGTCTTGAAGTTCACAGGCGACTCGCGGCTTGATTTGATTCACCGTATGTCTACCCAAGCTGTGAATGGTTTAGGCAGCGGGGAAGGTGTCGCTACGATTTTAACGACAGAAATTGCGCGCATCATTGATCGGTTAATTTTGTACGCATCTTCCAATTCTGTTTACGCCTTAACCAGCGAGAACAATGGGGATAATATTGCTCGGTATCTGATGGGGTTTGTCTTTTTTAATGATGATTTCCGTATCGAAGATTTAAGTCAAGAAACGGCCGTTTTTGGCGTTTATGGTGTGCAGGCAAAAGCTAAACTTGTGGAAGCTGGTTTTCCAGACGAAGAGCTGTCTTTACACCATTGGCGACAGGTGGAACTCGACGGCAAAACGCTTTATCTGCACAAAACGGACCCCGTGGCTGGTGATGGCTACTTTGTGATGTGCATGGCGGCAGACAAAACGGCCGTTTATGATTTGCTCCAATCGGCTGGCATTCTTGAAATCAATGAAGCAGCCTTTGAGGCACTGCGTATTGAGGCCGGTTTACCCCGCATTGGGTCGGAGATGAATCAGGCTTATATTCCACTAGAAGCCGGATTATGGGATGACGTGTCGTTTAATAAAGGTTGCTACATTGGTCAGGAAATCATCGCCCGCATGGAGAGCCGAGGTCGGGTGCCTAAGAAGTTAACCCGCCTGAAAAGTCAAATGACGCTGTCAACCGATAGTGAACTGCAGGCCAATGGTTCAAGGGCCGGCACAATTACCTCAGCGGCCCAGCTCCCGGATGGGCATGTGGCTTTGGGGTATGTGAGAACAACCGTTTTAAACAATGGTGATCCGCTGATGGTTGAAGAAATGGCCGTTGAGATCGTATCAAAAGAATCAACAAATTAGCTTTCGTACTGATCGCGTCGTCGTAGCCAAGCCATACTCCACGGCAGGTTAGCTTCATCCCGCCCTTTCGGCATCAAATCCATGTGATGATAGGTGGCATTGAGCATGTCCATGCCGCGGGCATATGTCGAATAGGTGTGGAAAAGCTCACCGGCGTCATTTTTGTAAAAGGCGCTTAGCCCAGGTAGCTCTTCTCCGGGAGACTCAACAGGACGATAGTTGTAGACAGGTGATTTAGTCTCTTCTGAAAAGGTGACGTGGAAATCTTGGTTAAACTCAGAGCCAAAAGACGAAACCCAGTTAAACGTCCAGCCCATGCGCGCTTTGTAAACATTCAGCTTGTCAAGCTTGGCTGAGGAAACAACGGCGAAGCTGATATCACGATGATTTAAATGGATGTCGGTACCGTTGTAACCATCTGCCCAAAAAGAACAGCTAGGACAGCCTTCTTCCCATTCCACCCCAAACATGAAGTGATAGATCAGGAGCTGTGAACGGCCGTTAAACAAATCACTTAAGCCAACTTGGCCCGCGTTGCTGTCAAACTGATACTCTTTCTCAATTTTGACCCAAGGCATTTCACGACGACTCTGGCTAAGCTCGTCGCGCAGCCTTGTAAACTCTTTTTCCTTTTCCAATAGCGCTTTGCGCGCGTCTAACCAATCTTCTCTAGAAACAATTTGATTATTCATAAATTAAGGTCTCCTTTGGTCTGGCAAGCTTTATTACCCTAAAGGGATTGAATACCCCGTCCGCTGGCGGCGGGTAGCTCATTCTATCTAAACGACGTTTCAAAACGAGTGAAAAAGACACGGGTTTTCAAAGTTTGAAAGAGTGCCCAAAAATAGAACGCTGATTCCGCTGATTCTTATCCATTTTATCCGTGTTATCCGCGTCAGCCGCGTTCCATTTGCAGAACAGCTAAAATCTTTTTTGGATTTTTTCCTTTACTGAGAAACCCTAGTGGTGCACCAAACAAGGTTTGACGGGTAAGTTTGGTGCACCTTCAAGTAGTCCTCGTCATCGTTACACCTTGCAAAAGATCTTTGGTGGACTACTAGTTAAAAAGACAACTCGATTGGGCAAGAATGAAACGGTAGTATCGTTGATTTTCGTTTTTTTGGCTGGTAAAGTTGCAATTTAGCAGGTTT
>JBCCFD010000448.1:0-6490 GCA_039029915.1 Chloroflexota bacterium | reverse complement strand
CTAGCATCCCAATAAACCCAATTTTGACAACAAAGTTGTCCATGCCAACCAGCGTAAACAAGACGCAGACAAAGACGGCCACAGAGGTTGGTAGAACAAATTGGCGCGCATCTGCCCTTATGCCGACTCGAGACATGTAGATAAAGTAGAAAAGCATGGCTGCCGAGTTCATAATTAAAAAGCCAATAATCGCCCCTACAAAGCCAAATAGCGGAATAAGAAGAATACTGCTTACAAGGTAAATAACTGTCGATGCCGTATTGACGATAGAAGAGCTTTTGGGATGTCCTGCCGAAACAAGACTATAGCCTAAAATGTTTGAAATTGACGCTAAGTAGATATTAAACATGGCCAAAGAAAAGGCGAGGCTGACATTTTCATACTGGGGTGAAAAAACGAGTTTTACAATGTCTGCCCCAAAAATGAAGGTGATGACGCACAAAATCGAAATACCGACCGACCCTACCCCCACCGTCTTGTTGATAAATTTTAATGCTTCCTGTTTCTTATCCTGCGAAAATAGTGTGGCAATATTGGGGAAATAAACAACAAGGAATGAGCGCAAAATACGCACGAATCCCTCAGGAATCTTGACTGCGATTTCAAACAGGGCGATGCTGGCCGGGCTGAGATAGTAATTGATTAAAAAAACGCTACTTTTACCGTACCCTGCTACGAGTAAACTGGTGTAATAAAGTGGAAAGCCAAATGTAAATACCTTGCCAAACGTTTCTCTTGAAAACCGTAAATTGTATAGACCCAGCTCACGAAAGTTGATAATCCATAGCTGAATAAGAATTGAAACGGCCAGCATGACAAGCTCAATGTACAGAAGCATATTTACCGTGAGTTCGTTTCGATAAAAGTAAATAAGCCCAAATTTAATGACCGAAGAGACGGCCTGAATCATGGCATAGTGGGCAAAACGCTGGAGTCCTTGGAGCATAAATAAGAAGAACTCACGCAGGCTGTGGCCAATGAAAATAAGTGGAATTAGAATGACGTAAGGTTCTAACCCTTCTCCTAATAGTGGCAAAATCAAGGCGCTACCGAAGTAGAGAATGACGGAGAACAGGGCCAACACAATGAACCGGACAATCAAAATTATAGTCACCGCTTCCTGCTTCTCATCCCCTTCTTTTTCAGTGAGATATTTGACAAGGGTTAAATCAAGCCCTAAGTTCCCTACGATTTTGAGAAAGGCAGCGGTGGCGATGATGAGAAAATAGAGGCCGAGCATCTCCTGGCTGATGTAGCGGGTCATGATGGTGATGCTCAAAAAGTGGAATCCTACCGTGAGCAGTGTGCCAGTTGATGCAGAAATAGACCCCTTTAAAAATTGGGCGATGAAGTTTTTATTCATGTTTGTGTGTAGGGCTATTGGCTCAAACGTGTGAGGATGATTCCAATACAGATAACCCGCATATTCCAATACATTTAGGCATTTTCGGAAAAATAAATGAGCATTCAATCCCCAAATGCCTTACGAACTAAGGATAGTCTACGGCCGTTGACCTACGGTCAAGGTTACAAGTTGATTTGAATGCGCTGGCCGTTGCTTTGTTGAGCTTGGTATTTTTCGATTGCTTCGGCAATGGCTTGCACGGTAGGGGTCGTGATCAGCTCAGTCATGGGAAGGGATATTTGGAGCTGTTGCTCGATACGGCCGTTAATTTCTACCGCCTTCAAAGAATCCCCCCCCAATTCAAGAAAATTGTCCAAAATACCAATCGGTGTAATCTCTAAAACATCTTCCCAAATAGCGACGAGTTTTGCTTCGAGTTGGGTCGTAGGAGGTTGATAAGGCGTGTTGTGCAAAGACGGCCGTTTGCCATCCTGGGTAGCTCGGTTCCACTCAAACAGCACCGGGAATTCCCCGTGCTCCAGCATTTGTTTGGTTAGCAGCCTTTGCCGTTTTCCACTGGTTGTGCGGGGGGTAGCTCCTTTGATAAAAACAATATTATCAGGCTGTAGCAAAAGCTCTTCGGCTAAGGTTTTGCGAATATGGGCCACCTTCTTTGAATAATCTCCTTTGAACCGTTTTAATCCATAGACAGCCACTAATTTTTCATGACCATCCTGTTCTTTGGTAAAGACAACCCCCGATGACCGAGATAAATCATCATCACTGCTTTCAATCAGTTGTTCTACATCTTGGGGGTAGATGTTGCGACCGCGTACAATCATCAACTCTTTAAGTCGTCCCGTGACGTAGAGTTCTCCTTGATGCAGATAGCCTAGATCCCCCGTGCGCAGAAAAGCGCCGTCATGATTGGGTAATTTGACGGCAAAGGTTCTCGCTGTTTTTTGGGGTTGATTCAGATAGCCAAGGGCAATAGAGTCCCCCTGAAGCCAAACTTCACCGATATGGTCTTCTGGCAGTTCAGCAAATGTTTCTGGGTCAATAATTTTGAGTGAATGATGGTCAACGACCTGTCCACAGCTAATTGATATTTTTAACCTGTCTTTGTTTGCAGCCGTTTTAACTTTACCCTGACTAAAATGAAATGTATCAATCTCGTTTATATGAAAGGGGGACCGTTTTTGAAGACCACTTGTAACAAAAAGGGTTGCTTCAGCTAGGCCGTACACAGGCTGAATCACATTTTGGCTGATCCGGCTCGCTTTGAATTCGTGCATAAAGTGATTGATATCAGACAGGCGAACCGGTTCTGAACCGCAAAAAAGGACATCAAGCTTTGATAAATCAAGCTGGGCTTTTTGCTCAGCAGTAACTCGCTTGGCGCAGTGATTGAGAGCAAAGTTGGGTATGCCCGAAATTTCGGCTTCATAATCCATGAGCGCTTTAAGCCACAAAAACGGCCGTTTTATAAAGTCGATCGGTGACATTAATACGGAATGGTGTCCGGTGATGAGCGGTAGAAATATACCAAAAACCAACCCCATATCGTGATAAGGGGGCAGCCAAAGCACGGACGCAGCGTTTGGCGTGAGTGAGGCCCGTGATTGAATCGCCTTTAGGTTGGCTAAAATATTGCGATGAGATATTAAAACCCCTTTAGGTTCAGATGTAGAGCCTGAGGAGTATTGAATGAAAGCGAGTTGGTCAGGTGTTGGTTTGGGTAACGGCCGTTTTTCCCCAGACCAGTCCTCTAAAAGAGTGTCAATCGAAGCCACAGCCGCATTGACACCACATCCCGCGGCAAACCCCTGTACGGTTTCTATAAATTGTGACAGCGTGATAATTAATTCTGGTTTGGCATCCTGCAGAATGTACTGCAGGCGCGGCAGCTTTTTGGGGGAGTCGGGTGGGTAGGCGGTAACGGCCGTTAGCTTTGCCTTCAAAATACCCATAAACATTGAGATGTAAGCCAGTCCTGGAGGGAGTAGGAGCAAGATACGACCGTTGTCTTGCCCAAAGGGGCTTAACGCCTGCCTAATTTGGTCACTTTCTTGGTCTAATTGGGCAAAAGTGAGAGAAGCTGTTGATTGATCGGATGCCAGAAACGTAAACACGGCCTTATTAGGCACGTGCTTGGCAAAATGGTGCAGACCATCAAGCATGGTCGTCACGTTGGCTGGTTGCTCAGTCGCCAACCTTAACCTGCACTTCTTGTTGGAGATATTGGCTCAAGTTCGCAGCTAATTGCTGAACATATGGCTCAACCATCATCCCTTTTGGATTCACATCGAGTTGATGAACATCTAAGCTATTGGGTACTAAATCACGCCAGCCATAGTTTGGGTCGTTCATGCCAATGAAATCTTTGCGCGGCCGATAAATGGCAACACGGCCGTTATACTGTTCAGGATAGTACGCTTCGTGAGCAGCATCGTTGATATCATCTAAAATAACATGAATCATCTCTTCATTGTCACCATTCCCTGAACGACTCAGCCGTTGGCGCAGTCTGAAAAGCTCAACGGAAGCCTTTTCAGTAAAGAAAGCCATCATATCCTTAAATGAAAGACGCAATAGATTTTCCGCGTGGAACCAAACATTTTGGACCTTATAAATCAGTTTGTTTAAGCCA
Organism: Chloroflexota bacterium; assembly: GCA_039029915.1. GTDB lineage: Bacteria > Chloroflexota > Anaerolineae > Promineifilales > Promineifilaceae > QQUD01. The sequence continues at coordinate 2,495 of JBCCFD010000448.1, read as the reverse complement.
GTATATTCAACTTCGTAGGCGTGAACATTATAAGATTCAAACATTGCCACGATGTTGGTTTTTTCACCGACGGTTTCAAGCTGTTGAGCCATTTCATAAGCGAGCGCACCGCCTAAGCAGTAGCCGCCAAGATGATAAGGGCCGTAGGGCTGAATGGCGCGAATTTCTTTGAGATAAAGGGTTGCCATCTCCTTAAAATCAGTCAGGTAGTTGCCCTGACCATCAAGCCCCTGCGCCTGCAATCCATAAACGGGCTGGTTTGGACCAAGATGCTTAGCGAGATCGCGATAAAGTAGCACGTTGCCACCCGCCCCGTGAATCAAGAAAAGCGGCGTCGCTTCGCCTTGGGCTTGGATTGAGACAAGTGAATCCCACGGTTTATCCCCGTCGCCGTCCCGCATAAAGGTTGCCATCTCTTTGATGGTAGGGGCATTGATGAGCAGTGCCAAGGGCAAATTCTTGCCCATTTGCACTTTGATTTTGTGGAAAAGTTGAGCTGCTAAAAGGGAGTGTCCGCCTAAAGCAAAAAAGTTGTCTGTGATACCGACCTGCGGCAAGTTGAGCGCATCTTGCCACAGTTCAACTAGCTTTTGTTCGATCTCGTCGGAAGGCGCGACGTATTGGTTAACGGCCGTTTCTTCATTTAAAAGCACCTTTTCAGGTGAACGTAGCGCATCTAAAGGCAGGTCTGAAGATTGAATGACCTGCTGTACCAATCCCTCAAAGTTTTGAACTAGCGTGGCGATCGTTTCCGGACTGTAGCGCTCAGGATTAAACTCCACATCTCCAAAAATTTCGCCCTCATACTCATCTAAGAAGAAGCGCCAATCAAAACCGCCTAGATGGTCACCCGTAGCCACGAGCTCTGATTCAACGCCGTCAAAAGAAATCTCTGCAGGGTGAGATACTTGATAAATAAACACCGTTTGGAAAATGTTGCTGTGGGCTGCGTTTGATTTCCAGATTAGATGTTCAAGCACTTGTTCAATGGGGAACTCCTGATGAGAGATCATGCCCAGCGTTGTTTCTTTTACACGCTCAACAATCGTTGAAAAATTAGGGTTACCTGCTAAGTCTGTCCTCAGAACGTTGAGATTGGCAAATAGCCCAATGAGGTTTTTGAGTTCAGTGCGGTCTTGCCCTGTGGTTGTAAAAACAGCCACGTCATCGTTCGGTGAGTAGGCGGAAAGGACAATTTTATAGAGCGCCAGCATCATTGTGAACATGGTTGTGCCATGTTTGCGGCTTAATGTTTTCAGTGCCTCAGTTGTGTCCGCATCAAGGCTGAATTTGACGGGAGCGTTTTCGGCCGTGCCTTGGCCATCAACCGGTAAATGGAGCAGGTGGTACGGCTTGGCTAGCTTAGCTTGCCAATAGCTGTTTAGGGTGTCAAATCGGTCTCCCTGTAATCGGCTTTGCTGCCAATGGGCAAAGTCGACGTATTGAAACGTGAGATCAGGCAAATCCGGTGATTCACCCTTCAGAATGGCGTTGTAAAGGATGACTGCTTCATTAAGCAGGGCATCGAACGCCCCCCAGTCGAAGATGATCTGGTGAAAATTGATGAGCAAAATGGCTTCACTGTCGTTTAGGCAGTAAAGGTTGGCCCGATAGGGTGGGGCTTGGGTGATGGCAAACGGCCGTTTGCTGGTTTCTTCCTCAATTAAGCGCGCAGCTTCTCGTTCTGGCTCGGGGAGTTCTTGAAGATTAACGACGTTTAGACTCGCCGTGTGGGCAGAGCATATGGTCACCTGAGGCTTGCCATCTTGCTCGGTGAAAATAGAGCGTAAGTTTTCATGCCGCATGATGATTGTTTGCAAGGCCTTTGAGAGAGCGTGGGTATCTAAACGGCCGTTTAACCGCCAAACGACCGGTACATTCAAAACTGTACTGGTTGGATCAAGCTGATAAAGTGACCAAACGCGCTCTTGAGCCGGCGATAGCGGTAAAATACCCGTTCGATCAACCGGCTCAATCTTAATAACTTCGGCCTGGTCTCCAACCTGCTCAGCGCGCTGCAAAAACTGAACAATCTCAGCCTTACGCGCCATAAGCTCTTCTTTGAGGTCAGGAGTAAGCGTTCCCTTGGGTGCATTCAGCTTAAGCTTCTCACCATTAAGGGAAATATCGATACCTTTACTTTTTAATTCAACTAAAAATTCAAACGTACTCACAATACTTAAATCTCAAACTTTTCCATTTCATCTGTCGTCAACTCAGGTGTTGCAATGGGGTTGTCCTGATTCGACCATTGGGCTGCCTCAATATGCCGCGCCACATGGGCAATATTGGGCGTGTCAAAAAAGATGTCTAATGGAATATTGACGTTAAATGTGTCTCGAATGGTTGTGGCCAGCTGAGTGGCTAGTAGAGAGTGCCCCCCAAGCTCAAAAAAATCATCTTCGATGCCGACACGCTCAACAAAGAGCGCATCTTGCCAATACTGGGCTAATTTTATTTCGACGGCGCTCTTTGGCGGAACGTAACGTCGTTCT
>JBCCFD010000447.1:0-6518 GCA_039029915.1 Chloroflexota bacterium | reverse complement strand
GTGCTGAATAGAAACGTTTCACTTGCTAATCAGAACTGAGTGGCATAAACTTATAAGGTATGATCACAATTAAGGATGTTGCTAAACGAGCAAAGGTATCGACCACAACTGTGTCGTATGCGTTTAATCAGCCTCAGCGAGTACGTGATGAGACTCGCCAGCGAGTGTTAGCTGCGGCTGCGGCGCTAGGCTTCCAACCAAATCTTCATGCGAGTGGCTTGCGAAGTCATCAGACTGGGATTGTGGGAATCATTGTGTCAGATATTCGAGTCTATTATTCGGCCGTTATTGCTCGGGGAATTCAAGAGCGGTTATTACAGGCAAATAAAACGGGGTTGATTGCCAATACAGACGGAAGCCAAGAAAAAACACGTGCCGTCATTCAAAAATTGCGCCAGCAAGGTGTTCGAGCTTTCATTTTTAGCCCTGTTCCAAGCCGTTATGATGAAGAAACCCTTCTCCTTTTTCATCAGATGCAAAAAGAGGGAATTCCACTCGCCTTTGTAACCAATGAGATGGCTTCATTTCCTGCTGACATGGTGCTCTGGCATGCTCAAGAAGGTGTCAAGCGAATCGTAATGCACTTGGTGGAGCAAGGTCATCAAAAAATCGGTGTGGCCCGGCTCAAACTGGGTAGCCATATGTCAGGCGTCAAGCGCTGGCTTGGTTTCCAAGAGGGGATTATTGAAGCGAATCTTTTGCTACATTCAGACTATATTTTTGAAGGGGAGCTCAATTTTGAAAGCGGTGTGAGGGCGATTGACTATTTTAGGCAGCTTGCAGCTCCGCCAACCGCTATCGTCGCAATTGATGATGTGATTGCCTCTGGGATTATGAATCGTTGCTTTCACCTTGGTGTGCGTATTCCGCGTGATTTGTCGATAGTGGGGGTTGGCAATACACCGACGGCGCAACATCTCTCACCCTCGTTAACAACTGTTGGCGTCAATATGGAAGCAATGGGGCGTAAATCGGCAGAGCTATTGCTTGAGAGGCTTAAAAATCCAGAACTGCCACCTCGTAAACCTTTTCTTGATTATGAGCTAGTAATACGCGAAAGTGTATCTTTGCCAAAAGCAACCTAACGCCCGCTTCAGCCGCGCGAAGCGTCGGTTGCAAGCAATGTTAGCAGTATAAGTGACCCATCTCAAATTATATAGGGTAATCGCATACTAAATCTAGTAATAGCAATAATGATAAAAAAACCGTTTTACTCAACATAAAAGCAATGAGCTTGTTGTTTTTGAATTTCGTCACCATATTTTTCGTCGCTCTTTGAAGCGATTTTAAAGAAAATTCAGAATTCGCGACTCTGATAACCGAGTGTGCGATTACCCTAGCAAATTATATTTCAATCTTGACACGTACTAATAGATTTGTTAGACTCCGCAAATAGAATGATCGTTCTATTTGCGAAATGGAATTCTGGTGATGCTAATGAGTAAGTTGCAAAGAACCAATCGTTATCAGTACATTCTTGATGCAACACTTGCACTAGTTGCTGAAGAAGGCCTATTGAAGACGAGCATGAGCAAAATCTTCAAGCGATCGAAATCGAGTCCAGGCGTCGTCTATCACTACTTCAGCAGCAAAGACGAGATTATGGATACGCTTTTTCTACGCATTACAAGCGAGATGATGGCCCAAATCATGGGTAATGTTGATCCGGAACAGGCGATTTTGGTGCGTTACAAAGATCTTTGGCTTAAAAAGTATCATTTTCATTTCAACAACCCAGACAAGACAATTTTTCTTGAGCAATATAAAAACTCTTCATATTTTTCGGCTGAACGCGAACAACAAATGCAGCAAATAATGATGGGCTTGCTAAGTATGGGGCAGCGTGACATTGAGCGCGGTTTAGTTGTTCCCTTAGGTCTCGATGTGATTTATACCATGACATTTACAGTTGCTCTTAACCTAGCAAAATTGCACATTGATGGGGAAATCACTTTAGATGCCACTATCCTTGACGCGGTAGCCGAACGCAGTTGTCAAAGCATTTTGCTCTAAAAAGATTTTTTTTACCAGTACTAGATAGAACGTTCTATCTAAATATATATTGCGAATGAACCGCAGTGGGTCACGTTCGCACCACCTATTTACGGAGAAATAAAATGAACACGATTGTCATTACAGGCTCAAGTTCGGGAATTGGGAAAGCCGCAGCCAAGCACTTTGCAGCAAATGGTTGGCGTGTCGCCGCAACCATGCGCAAGCCAGAAAAAGAGACCGAGCTAACACAACTAAAAAATGTTCACCTTTTCAAGCTTGACGTCACCGAGCAAACATCAATTAATGATGTGACTGCTAAAGTTATAAACGAATTTGAGACGATTAATGTAGTACTAAACAATGCGGGCTATGCGCTGTCTGGCCCCTTTGAAGCTGCAACACCTGAGCAAATTCGCCGCCAATTTGACACAAACGTATTTGGTTTGATGGAGGTCACCCGTGCCTTCCTGCCCCATTTCCGTGCCAATAGAACTGGAATTTTCATTAATGTCTCGTCACTTGGAGGACTAATCACCTATCCGTTTACAAGTCTATATCACAGCACGAAATGGGCGGTTGAGGGTTTTTCTGAGTCCTTGGCATTTGAGTTAGGTGAGTTAGGGATTCAGATGAAGCTGATTGAGCCAGGTGCGGTCGCTACCGATTTTGGAGGGCGTTCAATGGAATTTGCGATGCTGGACAGTTTTCCTGATTATGGTCCTGCGGGTCAGAAATTCCTGAACTCACTGGCGTCATCTGATCGGGTATCGAGTTCGGCTGAGCAAATCGCCCAAGGCATTTACGAAGCCGCCACGGATGGGAAGAAACAACTCCGCTACCTGCTGGGTGACGCACCACAAACTTACCAAATGCGCCAACAAGCTGGGGATGACGCCTTCATAAATGGTTTGAGACAACATATTTTTAATAGCGATTAAGCCTGAAATCAAGTAGCTCAACAAGCAAAGGAATTATAATTATGAATACCAACCCTGCTGACGAAATCAAATGCCCCTTCTTGGCTATGGCGATGCCACCTTCAGACTTTCAGGGCTTTGTTCGTGCCTGTCAGAATTATGGCATGAGTTACCCAATGGCATTGTTAGTAACATGCCAAGTCACTACTCGTCAAAAAGGCTTTTTAGCTCTCTTGAAGGGCGAAACCCCAGATTTACATCGACTCGATGAAGTAGAAGGTATTTCACATACTGATTTGTACAGTGCCTATTTGTCCGAAGCACGTACGATGGCCAATGAAATTGCTGTCGACGGTCAAATCACGTTGCAGGATTTAGTTACTATCAAAGAGTGGATCGCATCTCAGGAAAACGTTTCCATCATAGATTCAAGCAAAATCGAAACCGCTTTGATATTTTTGGGAGCTGGCGGTGATCTTGAAACAAGCTTGGTAAGTGTAGATGACGTGTTTACTCTGTTGCAAGGTATTCAGCCTAGTAGCTATGGTGAAGTAACACCTGCCAAACTAGCACAAGCCCGCAAGATGGCGAGATGGCAGATATGAACCAATCAGACAATAGCGCAAAATACGCTCACAAGTGGTTGGTGTTATCGGCCGTCGGTACAGGTATTTTTCTAGGCACGCTTAATGGAAGCATTGTCAACATTGCGTTACCAACGCTGGTACGGGAATTTGCTACCAGTTTTCAAGCGGTTCAGTGGGTTGTTCTTAGCTTTTTACTAACAACGGCCGCCCTTTTACTTAGTATGGGGAAATTGGGTGATACGATTGGTAAAAGGCCTGTTTATGTGACTGGGCTGATTATCTTCATCATCAGCTCTACACTTTGTGGGCTTGCCCCGTCATTGGGCTGGCTGATTGGTTTTCGGGTAATGCAAGCGGTAGGCGCAGCTATGATACAAGCACTAGGGCTTGCGATTGCAACAGAAGCGTTTCCATCCGAGGAACGAGGCTTGGCCGTTGGATACGCTGGTGGATTGGTTTCATTAGGAGTAGTCGCGGGGCCGACACTAGGTGGCTTCATTGTCGAAGCGTTGGCTTGGCCATGGATATTCTTTATAAACATTCCTGTTGGAATTACAGGCTTAATTTTAACCTTTCGCTTTGTGCCAAAAAATAAGCCTATTTCTCGTGAGCCATTTGATTTTGTTGGTGCGGGATTGCTATTAGCTGGGATTGTTCTTGTTCTTCTATCGCTAACACAAGGCCAAAGTAATGGATTTCGTTCGACTGAAGTTTGGAGTTTGTTTGGTGGCGGGTTATTTACTCTGATACTTTTTGTTATAGTCGAACTCCGTGTAGCTCATCCAATGGTTGATTTGCGATTGTTTCAAAATCGCTATTTCACAATCAGCCTGCTTTCAGGTCTTTTTGTGTTTACGTTCCTTGGTGGGGGGTTGTTGCTACTGCCATTTTATCTTGAAGATATGTTGGGATTCAACACACAAAGTTCTGGGTTACTAATTGGGCTTGTGCCCATTATTCTCGGTGTGCTTGCACCGATAGCTGGCAGGCTGTCGGATAGGATTGGGACCCGACCGATCACAACTGTTGGGTTGCTGGTAATTGTGATTGGCTATGCTACTATGAGTCGCTTGTCCCTCGAAACAACAGCCTTTACATTTGTGCTACTCGTACTGCCATTCGCCGCAGGGCTTGGCCTTTTTCAATCGCCAAATAATAGTTCAGTGCTCGGAGCTGTTGACCATGAGTCATTAGGCGTTGCATCAGGTATGCTAGCCATTACGCGCAATTTAGGCACATTGATTGGTACAGCATTAGTAGGCACAATCTGGACGGCCTACGTCGTGATGGCTCATGGCAATCTTCCAATGGATAGTGCGACGTCGGCCCCACTCGATGCTCAAGTATCTGGATTACAAAGCACTTTTGTGCTAGTCACTTTTGTGATGTTCATTCCACTCGCGCTCAGTCTGTGGGGTTGGTGGCTTGGTCGAGCCGAGTAGAGTCTTTTAACTGCAAACCTGAGTCTTCAGATCGATTGTTTTATGTTGACCCCGTATAAGGTTTATTGTGACAATAACATTGTAGCTGGCTTACATAGCTAACTATACTATGTCCGGATAAACCCCTCAATATGGACAAAAACGAGAATCAGATTCAACAAAAGCATTTTAAACTGTTTCTGCAAAAAAATTAACTGTTCCCACTACAATGGCTTAACGGCCGTTACCGAGTCACGAACCCTATCTGCACCGCCAACACGGGCACAGATAAATGATCAATGCTGCTATTTGAAAGTTTGTGTTTTTATGAGTTCGCCTTTCTCGTCGTAAACCTTCCAAGTCCCTTTCTTTTTACCATGTTCAAAGCGGCCTTCGTCCCAGAGTTTGCCATTAGGATGGTAGCGTATCCATTCGCCGTGCTTCTTTTCTTCATCGTCGAAGCTTCCCGTGCCCCTGGGTTCGCCGCTTTTATAAAACCATACCCATTCACCAGCGATTTTTCCATCTTTAAAGTGACCAGTGGACTGCATCTGGCCATTATTGAGAAAGTACGTCCACTTTCCTGATTTCTTGCCGTTGTCGAATTCGCCCTGACAAGAGATACGGCCGTTCTTGAAGTAGAGCTCAAAGGGGCCATTTTTAGGATTGCCGTCCTCATCAAAACCTGAAATGTCTTTCATTGGGTCACACTCCTATTTAAACTCGGTGTTAGGTGGAGAAAATTTTTGCAATTGGTAGCCATGCTTTTAGTATGGATGAATGTGGCTGAAGAGATTGTAATCGACCGAATAATCATTGTACAGCAACAACACGACATGATTATTTTCATTTTAGATAAAAGCTTCGGAACCTCGAGGAAACGAAGATTCTGGCTGTGGTTTTATTCAAAGCAGGAACTTCGTTTCACTTAAAGCAGAAACCAATCAGAATGAAAACAGGTTTGCTTCACATTCCCTTCAGAATCTCTGTTTATCTTTCGATAGCAAGCTCAATTTTGCTGGGTCAGCCTAGATAAGTTTTGGAAACTGCACTCTGCAAAGTATCTAAAAGTGAGGATAAATGAAAGGGTTGGTAAAAAAGGGCAAATGGAAAAATTAACAAGGCGAGATTTTATTCGGCTGAGCGGTATTTTGGGACTCTCAACGGTGTTAAGTGGCTGTGTAACCTCTGTGGAAAGTGAGTTTCAAGGCAAAGTGATCGTAATTGGAGCAGGTGCAGCCGGGATGTCAGCCGCGTATTTACTCAATCAGCGCGGCATTGATATTGAGATTTTAGAAGCTAACTCTGTGCATGGGGGCCGTATCCGGGTCAATAAAACATTTACAGATTTTCCGATTTCTCTGGGGGGCGAATGGCTCCATGCAAACAGTAGCGAGCTTGACTCGATTGTGAATGATAATTCAGTCGAAATCGGGATTGAGATGGCGGGGTATGATTCATCAGACACGCGAGGCTATTATCAGGATGGCGTATATTCAACTGAGCCCAGCGTCGGGGATGATGACACAAAATTTATAGGGTCATCTTGGTTTGACTTTTATGATCAATACATTGTTCCCAGCATTCAGGATAAGATG
>JBCCFD010000446.1:0-6540 GCA_039029915.1 Chloroflexota bacterium | reverse complement strand
TAATCCCCGAAATGCTCAAAAACATGCCCCATTCCCTCTACCGCACGCTCACCCGCTACGTCAAAAACGGCAACCGAAATTTGGGTAGAACCTACCTGGGTAACAAAACCTTCTTGAAACAAGAGCTGTGTGAAGAAATTATGGCCCGAATTGAAGCGCGGGTTAATTCGTTTTGAAGCTTAAGTGAAACGAAGCTATTGCCATCGTTTTATTCTAAGCAGGAACTTCGTTTCCCTTTAATTAGAAATCAGTTTGGTTTATACCGCCAAGTGATGAATCACAAGGCTACCGTATAGGCGCCCGTTGGGCTTGGTCATAACTTTAAAAGGATGCTGAAATAAATGGGTGGTGTGAACTATTCTCGAATCAATGTTCATCACTTTTTCATCAGCAGGAGAAATATTGATAAAACCTTCTTGCTATTCGCCAACTGTAAAAATCGTCATTTCATCTTGCGTCACGATGCGGTCGCTGGCTAACATTTGATCCCCGTTTTGCGCGTCACGAATGCTGACCAGACCAGAGGGCCAGCTATTCCAGGCTACAAAATAGCTCACGTCATACTCGACCAAATCAAGAAAGTTAAGCGTATCATAACGGCCGTCTAGCTCTCCCCCTAAATTCGGCCCAATCTCCCCTAAGCAAAGCGGTTTTCCCAAAGCGATCAGATCGTCCCAACTGCTATTTGAATTCATGGCGCTTAAATCATCAAAATAGTAATCCATGCACACCATATCAACGTACGCATCACCGGGATAGTAGTAGCTAGTTGGTTTCAGCGAGTCATCAAACTGCATATTGGGGGAATAGACCCAAATTAAATTGTCTAAGCCACGGTCGGTTTCAAAATAGTAGTGTACATATTCCCACAGCCGCCCAAACTCCTCGGGCGTCGGCCAATTATTGCTGTGTCCCCACCAAAACCAGCCCCCGTTCATTTCATGAAACGGCCGTATCAGCACCACAACGCCCCGAGCCTCCAAAAGCTGCAAATAGTCAGCCGCATTGCGCATCATGGTGAGGAAGTTTTGATTAACGGCCGTGCCGTCCGTCACCACATCCGAATAGACAAACGGCACGCCCTGCTCATCCTCACCGCCAAAATTGACGGGATGGGCCATATGCATACTGATCGTGACCAAACTACCCGCCTGCCAAGCGGCCTCAATCTCATCAATCAAAGTCGGATTTATTTCCTCTGTCGAAAAATCAGTAAACCAGCCTAAGTCCACCGCAAAGACGCCCGGTTTACGGGATAAGCCATTGAACTGCCCGATATCCAGCACAAAATCGGTGCCGTCACCGCTTGCCATCCCCACGTTTTGCCCCGCAATCACCCGATCAGCGGCTGCCGTGTCCTCTAAAAATCTTAGAATCTCAGCCTTTTTATCTATTTCTTCTTCTTGAATGACCATAGGCGGGGTCGCTTGAACGGTAGGTGTTGGAGAGGGAACGGCCGTTTCCCGTTCGAGTTCAGGTTCTATTAGAGGCTCGCTCATTCCCTCCACCTGTGTAACCTTGGCAGAATCCGGCGTCACAACCGGGCCACAAGCTGAAAGCAAAAACACAAACAAAGCAAGTAAAATATTCTTTTTGAAAAAATCCATAAGAAAGTAACTTCTCCGCTATAATTGAGTGTTCCGAAGTTTCTAAATTGAAACCATTCTTAGTTAAACGCTTCGAAACTTCGAGGTAACGAAGTTGATAGCTATCGTTTTATCCAACGCAGGAGCTTCGTTTCACTTGATCATTACCCAAATAGAGTTACAGGAGGACACATGATCGTAGGCACGATATTAACGCTATTGGTGGCAATCGAACACATTTATATTTTAGTTTTAGAGATGTTTTTATGGACGGAAAAACGAACCCGAGCCATCTTTGGCATTACAAAAGAGGTCGCTGAAGTTTCCAAAACGTTAGCCGCAAATCAAGGACTCTATAACGGCTTCTTAGCGGCCGGTTTGATTTTTGGGGCGTTTTCGGGCAATAGTGAGGTGGGGTTTGCGTTTAAGGTGTTCTTTCTGAGCTGCGTGATCATTGCCGGTATTTACGGTGGCGCCACGGCTAAGCCGCGCATCTTTTTGGTACAGGGGCTACCAGCTCTAGTAGCCTTGATTATTGTGGTGTTGACGCGTTAAGGGCTAACTCAAGCTTTGTTCTGATCCACTGTTTGAGATGCTGAACGGCCGTTTCTTCATCAATCACCGTTGTGTCTAGCGTCTCAATTTTGGGGTTTGGCAGGGACGCTTGCTCTTTAAGCCAGTGATTGAACCTGAGATGCTCTTGGATGAACACCTCATTACCACTTTGCCGCCAAGCGGGTCGCGCTTTGAGCCGTTCAGTCAGGACAGAATCTTGCTCCACCAAAGCCAAATAATGCACAGCAGAAAAGTAGCGATATTCAGGGCACGGTTCAAGGTTTGGTGGAATAGCGCCGCTGCTCAGCAATAGTAACGGCCGTCCCGACTGATTGATATTTTTAGCCATTCGCAGCCAGACGTTCCAAAAGTTAATCTGCTCAGCCACCGCTCCGTAAAGCACATCCCCGTCCATAACGACCACTTCATCCATCTTCCCAATTAATGCATTTGTGAGCGTCGTCTTACCAGCCCCGCTCGGCCCACAAACGATAAACAAGGGCAGAAATTGAAAGGGGTGCGGATGATTACACAAGGGGCAATAGGCTAACAACTTTTCAATATCAACTCGTTTATCTTCACGATATTCACCGCAGTTTAAACAGACATTAATCATTAGCTTCTCTAAAAAAGGTGGCCATATCCAAAAATCCATACAGGCTGATCGTTTGGAATTCGATAGATAAATCTTGCATGAAGGGGGCAAAACGGCCGTTCCAATCGTCCACTTCAGCCTCAGCCTGCTGAGCTAGCGTCCTGTTGGCAAAATAGCCCAGCGTCACGTGTGGCGCAAAATGCTCGCCCGGACGAACATGGAACTCAGTCTCAAACTGCTGGGCAAACCGTTCACGCGCAAGCGTTAGCCTTTGCAACAGGCTATTAGCGTGGTGGTCCTGCGGTTTCAACGTGGCCACCAGCGAAGACGCTCCCCACAGTTCAAGCTGAGCAAATTGGAACGGAATTGGCCAGGATGCGGTGATCAAGTCTGACGCTTTAATAGCGTCAAGTAGCGGCTGTTCTTGAATGGACAATGGTAAATCATGAAGGAAGTTTTCCCAATCGGACCGATGGTTTTGAGAAACGGCCGTGATGTTGCTCTCGTTGATGCCGTCGAACGCCGTCACGTGGTACGACGCATAGGGAAGCGGGCAAAACAGGTAACGCTTCACTAAAGTATCCGGCTCGATTTCCTGCAGGCCCGTTGCCAAACCACCATAAAACGGTGAGGTTTTATCGCAATCCACAAACTGCAGGCCATCTTTCACAGCAAAGCTCTCACCTGGATTGTCAAACAGAAGCGTAAAGCCTCGAAATGCCGCCCAGCGAGGCGAAAAGCCAGCCACTTTGGAATTCGTAATTTCTATCAATCTTCAAACCTCTTTTTGTAAACGCATTTTAAGTGACGCATTATAGAATTAAACCGTCGAGTTAGAAACGGCCGTTTTAAGATCGATGTCAATTTGAAACTTCTCAGCTAAGTGGCTAATTCGATTTACAAAAAATGGATGTGTCTGCATCATCTCTTCTATCGTTTTGCCTTCGAATCTAGAATTATTGATTTGGGCAATTTTAATTAACGCCTGCACCATATCCCGAGCGTCGGGAATATGTGAGCTTGCAAATTCATCAGCTTCAAATTCATTTTTACGGCTCATAAAACCAGGTAGCACAATCACACAAAAATAATATGAGCCAATCACCAAAATAAATTCAACAAATTCCAAACCTGCAATATTACTAAAAATTGGGCTGAGAACATCAAGCATTAACCACAATGCGAAAACTAATGCACCAATAGAAAGCAATGAATTTTTTAGTAGATGGCGCATCTTCACATGACCTATTTCATGCCCAAGAACGGCCAGAACTTCTTCCTGCGTAAGGTTATTAACCAAAGTAGAAGTCATCGTGATTTTAGGCCTAAAATAACCATAAACCCACGCATTCGCTATTTGAAAATCATCATTTTTGACGATATAAATATCGTCCAGCGGATAACTAAAATAATCTCGAGCCTTTGCTACAAACGTTTGTTTTGCCTCAAATAGCTCCAATGTGCCACCAAATAGCTTCCGAGAAAGCGCTTGGCCAATAATTGTAAAAGCCAAATTGATGATCCAAATTAAAACAGCAATCACCAAAAGTCTGACGAAAAAAACTTCAATAAATAGCGGCGCAACCCCATAGATTAATCCAAACAGCATCATCTGAATAAGATACAAAGTATAATTGACAGCATTAATCAACGAATATCGTTTGAATGATGGTTTGACCTTTCGAATAATGCGATTCACAAAAAACGAAGGCACCATTGAATTCATAATGTATGCAAACAGGATCAAACCAAAAAAGAGAAATAAGAAAAGCAAACCTAGTGGAAAAGAAAAAGGCAATGAAGCATGAACGAATCCTAAAAAAGCATCAAATCCCCATCGCTCCTCCAAAAAAACCGCCACAAATACAGTCGCTAATACGAAAAACGAGCTCATATTTTGGGAAATTTTGATTTTACGGTCAATCCCCAGCGTCGTTGCCTCAATTAGTAAGATGCTAAAAAATTGAATGGCAGGAAAGATTAAATAAAGCGTAATAAGAGTTATTGCTGGCACAAGCATTTTGAAAGTTCTCCTTATCAAGAACTTTCAATCAAATACATTGCATTTATGATTAAGTAGATAAAATCAGCAGATCAACAGGGGCCAAAGCGCGGGTGCTATAGGACTCTTGGAAAAACGACAGAAAAATTCGCAAGCAAGCAAACGAGAGTATTTCCGATTATGACTCTGGTACAATCCCACCATTAAATTGCAGTAAAGGGACCTTCTCCCTTGCTTAATCACGCCAAAGCAGGTGGGCAAAATGGAATTGTCAAACTAATTGAAGCGCATCTTTGATGGAACAGGAGGCTGATTCATATGACAAAAATTACGCTAAGGGCAGCAACAATTGACGACATTCCTGCCATTCAAAAGATGGGTCGCGCTTCGCGAGAGGCAGCATTTGTAGACACTGGTCACATGACCATCGAAAGAAATGAAGAAGATTTGGCATCTGCCTGGTCCGTAGACATGCTAACCATGTCTATGACTATCCCAGCCAACCATGCCATCGTGGCTGTTGATGATGAAAAGGTGATTGGTTATCTCAGCGGTCGTTTTCAAAATCCATTAGATGAAGGCCAGGTTCGTCTTTACCGTATCTATTTACATCCAGATTATTGGGGGCAAGGTGTTGGCTATAAAATGTGGCAAAGCTATATAAATGCACTCAGCGATGATGTAAAGCGTATTGATGTTGGGTCAGCATCGTGGAATGAGCAAGCCACAGCTTTCTATCAGCGATTAGGATTCAAAGTTATTAGTACGCACGAAGAGAAGCACCAGCTTCAGATATCATGTGAAAATCTAAACGTATCTTGAAAAAGAAATCGCTGTAACATTTGCCGGAAATCGGCCTGTTAGGCAAACTTTAGAGCGATTTCTCCACGCCGCTACGGACTTTTAAGTCAAAATGTTAGTTTGACCCGCTTTGGTCGAAATGACCAATTGTGTATGCGATTACCCTATACCCCCTGTCAGGGTGCAATCAAAAGTTGTGTAATAAAGAAAGCATTGTCATGCTGAGCGGACAAAGCCATCAATAACGGTCGTGAAATAGAGAGTCGAAGCATCTCGCCATGAAACATTTTGGCAATGGGTGCTAAGGGTGAGATTTCTCGACTCGTTTTAGGTTGAGCACCGCGTTGGATTATCATCGCTCGAAACGACAACTTTAGATTGTATAAATGGCAATACACAAAAATTAATCGCACCCCCCTGTCAATGCTTGTTGACGGTTGATTAATTCCGTTTTACTATCAATCAAACTGACGGAGGACGGTTTCGATGGTTAAAAAGAAAGCGACGTATTGCCGAATTTGTGAAGCAGCCTGTGGGTTAATTGCTGATGTTGACGCTTCAAATCAGGTTCTCAAGCTGAGACCGGATATGACTCACCCCGTTAGCAAAGGATTTATGTGCGCCAAGGGGTCTCAGTTTGCTAAAATTTCAGCCCATCCCAAACGACTCCGTGAACCACAGATTAGGGGGGAAAACGGCCGTTTTCAACCGGCAAACTGGGAAACCGCCTACGAAAAAATCGAACAGGCCCTTGTTCCCATTCTCGAAAAATACGGGCCACACGCCATTGGCGTTTACTACGGGAATCCGATGCTATTTAATTCCCTTGGGCTGGTCAGCATGCTGCGGTTCAACCGCGTTTTGGGCACCCGAAACGTTTACTCATCATTTAGCCAAGATTGCAACAACAAATTTAAAGCCGCCCAAATCATCCACGGCGGGGAACTCATTCAGCCCATACCAGATTTAGAGCATGCCGAACTAGGGCTCTTCTTTGGCTT
>JBCCFD010000445.1:0-6547 GCA_039029915.1 Chloroflexota bacterium | reverse complement strand
GCGCAGCGAGAGTATTGCCGCGCTTGGCCAAATCAAGAAGAAATTACGGTAAAAGGGCTGCATTTTGTACAAGAAGATTCGCCACATGAGATTGGTAAAGCCACGGCCGAATTTGCAAATCGCCTCCGAGCTGAATAAGCACCCCCACAGTGTGAATTGGCTGCCTACTGCTTGCCGCATTTAACGATCACCACCTTCAACTCTAATCCAAAGGATAATCCGCATGGAAAAAACAGTTGCAAAAATCACGAATGGAGCTGAGTACATTGAGAGCTTGCGAGGCCGAAACCTGAAAGTTTACCTGTCTGGGGAACTGGTTAGCGAGCCTGTTGATCATCCAGTTATACGGCCGTCTATCAACGCCATTGCCGAAACATACGATCTCGCTGTACGCCGTCCTGATTTGGCAACCGCTATGTCACCGTTCACTGGTGAGCGTGTCAATCGGTTTTTACATGTGGCCACCAGCCCAGAAGAGCTGGTCTTGCAAAATAAAATGCAGAGGCGGTTAGGCCAGTTAACGGGCACCTGTTTTCAACGATGTGTCGGGATGGATGCGCTAAACTCACTGTATTCAACGACTTTTGAGATTGATGAAGCGCACGATACAAACTACCATGCCCGACTCAAACAGTTTCTGAAGCAGATGCAGGCTGCGAACTATGTTATCGGTGGCGCAATGACGGATGTGAAGGGTGACCGCAGCAAGCCACCGCATCAGCAAGCTGACCCCGATTTGTACGTTCATATTAGCGCTCGTACCGATGAAGGTGTTTTCATTACGGGTGCCAAAGCGCACCAAACGGGATGTATTAATTCTCACTGGCTGATTGTGATGCCCACGCTGCGGCTTGGGCCAGACGATAGGGATTTTGCAATCATTGGAGCGGTGCCGGTTGATGCCGAGGGGATTACCTACATATACGGCCGTCAATCCTGTGACAGCCGAGCGCTTGAAAATGGGAGCATTGATGCAGGTAATGCGCAATATGGTGGTCAGGAGGCGATGGTCATTTTTGAGGATGTTTTTATTCCGAATGAGCTCATCTTCATGAATGGAGAATATGAGTTTGCGGCAATGCAGGTTGAGCGATTCACTTGTTATCATCGGCGTAGTTACGTTTGTAAAAGCGGTGTCGGAGACGTCCTTATTGGCGCAGCGGCCGCCATTGCAGAGTACAACGGCGTTGAAAAAGCATCCCACATCAAAGACAAGCTCGTTGAGATGACCCATCTGAATGAAACGATTTACTCGACCGGTATCGCTTCATCCTATCAAGCCCATCAAACAAAGTCAGGTGCTTATATTTGTGATGATATGATTGCCAATGTGTGTAAACACCATGTGACCAAGATGCCTTATGAAATTGGCCGGTTGGCCCAAGATTTGGCAGGCGGTATGATGGTCACGATGCCCTCTGAACAAGATTATCGTCATGAAGAGATTGGCCCCTTGCTGGAAAAGTATCTTAAGGGTCGGGCCGATGTGCCAACCGAAAACCGGATGCGTATTTTAAGATTGATTGAAAATATGACGCTTGGTCGTAATGCGGTTGGTTATTTAACAGAATCAATGCACGGGGCTGGCTCTCCTCAAGCGCAGCGTATCCAAATACAGCGTCAGATGCAAACTGATTTTAAGAAGCAGCTAGCTCGCCGTCTAGCTGGCATAGATGCCTTACCTGAAGAGGCCGTATCTGAAATGGCTGAAATTGTGGGTGGTTACTTTGAGCGGGTTTTGACGATGCCGAAGTAGGTGTCAGGTGTCAGGTTGGAAGAAAAATATGATTGGAAAATTTATTGCGGGCATTTCTGCCCTTATTTGGTCGCCAAAGCGGCAAAAATATTTATTACTGCGCAGGGCAAAAACAAAAGATTTTGGGGCTGGCGGCTGGGAGTGTGTTACGGGGCGGGTCGATCAAGGGGAGGGCTTTCCTGAGGCGGCTGTCCGTGAAGTGAAGGAAGAGCTGTGTATCGACGTGAAGCTCGATTTTTTGATTGATACGGTTCATTTTTATCGTGGAGAACCAGTGCCAGAAAATGAACTGCTTGGTGTTGTTTATCACTGTACTTATGATGAACGGGTGCCATTTACGATGAGCGATGAGCACGATGCGTTTGAGTGGGTAACGGCCGTTGAGGCTCAGCAAAAATTACCAGCAGCACATTGGCTGCTCCCCCACCTACAACGTGCCGAAATTTTACGCCATAAACTACCCTCTGATATTTTATAATGTTGCTTTGGTAAAACAGTGGTGTTATTTAGCAAAAAACGGCCGTTTCCAGAACGGCCGTTTTTTGCTTGGTAAACTTTTCTGAATAAATGTGTCGGTTAGTCAATCAACTCAATAATTCCTTCTGCATCATTGACAAGATCATCCGCTTGGTTGGCAGATAAGTAGCCAAACGTTTCGTAACGTTCAACTAGGGTGATGAAGCGATTGAGGCTGTCGATTGCTCGATTATCCTGACCGCGATCAAGACGATTAAGGACATTTTGTAGATTTCCCCTAAGTCGGTTGGCCTGCCGTTGCGTTAAGTCTCCATCATCACTTAATTGCTGAATATCGGATTGAAGTTGGATGGTCGCCTCTTGCGGGGAACTTACAACCTCAAGATGGCCTAGATCAAATCCAGCATCCCCATTGAATACATCGAAAAAGAGATCTGCTCCAACTGAAGTTAAATGGGAGGGCGTTGATGAGCTGTTGATGTCAACCGCATCTACTAGAGTAGGTGCGGGACTGGCGGGAAATATTGCCCAAAGTCTCCGGCCGTAATCTGCATGGGTTGCACTAAAGTAAACGACCCCTAGATGCTCGGTGAAGTATCGCGGTCGGGAGCCACGATCCACATTAATATTGGCAAACAGCTCGGTCCCTTCCAGTGTGCCATCAGAACGCCACACTTCTAAATCATCGTTAGAACCCGCAAAGTAAAGCGCGTTGTCAAATGCAATCATGAAATCAGAGACAGATGGATCATAATGATAAAATCCATTCTCGGTTCCGGGATAGATGTCTTTTACGAGGGTCGTCCCCTCAGAAGTGCCGTCAGTCCCCCAAAGCTCATACCCCGTTTCTTCTGTGTAGGCTGAAAAGTAAAGGGCATTATCTAAGCTAGCAAATAGACCTGGGTCGGCACCTTCGGGTCCTTCATTGATATCATGAACCAGTTGAGTTCCTTCAGTCGTACCATCTGTGCGCCATAGCTCGACACCGTGCGCACCATCATTTGCAACGAAATAAAGATGATTGTTGAAGATGTAGAAGCGGTCTGGTGATGAGCTCTCTTCGCCAGTGTTGATATCTTTGACTAATTCATAGTTGCCTGTTTGAGGATCGACTTTAACAAGCTCATATCCATGCTCTCCATCGTCGGCAGAAAAATAAAGAACACCGTTCCAATTGATTGATGTTGACGAATACTCGATTGAGGAATCACTACCTTCATTAATATCTGCAATGAGGTAGGTGCCACTTAGCGTACCATCTGTTCGCCAAACTTCATTTCCGTGGTTAGCGTCCTCCACTGTGAAATATAGAATCCCATCAACTGAATGAAGATTGCGGATTGGTGAGCTGTTTCCGTCTAATGAAAATGTTTGAATCGGTGTTGTGCTGGATAACGTGCCAGATGAGACCCATACTGTAGTTTCATCAACTAAATAGTTATCGACTGAATAGAATATTTGGTCGATAACGGAAACGAACTCATATAGCCTATCACTGGTTTCACTAACGCCAAAGGTTGTAAATGTACCATCATCATTTTGAAATTGATATAAAGCCGGCATGTCATCATATGCGGCGCGGAATACTAAACGGCCGTTGTGCTCTATCATATGATCAGGAATTGAATATTCCCCGTCTGGAGCCAAGTCATACGTTTTAAAAGACCAAATTGGTTGAGCATTTAGCTGACTTACAATTAAAACGGTAAGCATAAGCAATAATGTAACGATAATGACTCTTGGATAGAATAGATGATTTTTCATAGAACCTCCACAGTGTTGAGAAATCGATTAGGTGTTTGATTTGGAACCTATGTTATTAAACGGCTAAATTTTTACTTTTCCGACGCATGGGAAGAATTGTTTGAAAATTTTGGTAACCAAGCTCTAACTTGATTACTTTATTTATTCCACATACACTTAGTGACTCATTTTTTTTAGGGAGGCCGTCTATCCCTTTTTACTTTGGAACGTATGATGCTGGATCTACCATGGCTTACATATCTTGGGGTATTACTTGCAGGGGCGCTAGCTGGTTATATTAACACGCTTGCCGGTAGCGGCTCTTTAATCACCTTACCCTTATTGATTTTTCTCGGCTTGCCACCCACTGTGGCAAATGGAACGAATCGGGTTGGTGTTCTTTTACAGACGCTTTCTGCAACGGCTAGTTTTCATCGCCAGAAGGTGCTGAATTTTAGGGACGGTGTCATTCTACTTATTCCTTCGACGCTTGGGGCTCTGTTGGGGGCGCGCATTGCCGTTAATCTTAACGAAGAATTGATGCGCCAAACGATTGGTGTCTTAATGGTGCTGATGCTGGTTGTTCTTTTTATTCAACCAAACCGGTGGCTTGTTGGGCGCCCAGAGGCAATAGAAAAACGGCCGTCTTGGTTGCAAATGATTCTCTTTTTCGGAATTGGCGTTTATGGTGGATTTATTCAAGCTGGTGTGGGTGTTTTTCTGCTGGCTGGGCTTGTACTTTCAGTGGGTCATGATTTAGTAAGTGCCAATGCGCTTAAATCGTTTATTGTTTTCGGTTTTACACTCGTCGCATTGATCGTTTTTATCATGAACGATCAGGTTGATTGGGGTATGGGAATTATATTAGCGATTGGGAATGCGGCGGGGGCTTGGGTGGCGGCAAAAACGGCCGTTAAAAAAGGGGCCCAGTTTGTTCGCTGGCTTCTCATTGCGGTCGTCATTGTCTCGTCTTTGAATCTATTAGGGGTCTTTCGTTTGATTGGTCAACTGTTTCAATAGGTCGTTTGTTACCTGACTAAAAATAAAAGAAATCAACTTGACAAACCCTAAACGCTAAGCTACCATACCAGCCGCTTTATTAAAATTTAATCCTAAAAAGCATTGAGCAGGAGTAGTAACTAAAATTCTTAGAGAGTCTTGTCTAGGCTGAAAGCAAGATAAATCGTAGTGAACTCGCCTGTGAGCTGAAAAAGTGAATCGTTATTAGTTGTGAGTAATTAAGCAGATTTTTCTTATTATCAATAACTAGGAACCAATAACTTTTTACGAATTACGCACGTTACGCGTTTAAGAGGATAAGTATGGGCCTATAGCTCAGCTGGGAGAGCGCTACAATGGCATTGTAGAGGTCAAGGGTTCGAGTCCCTTTAGGTCCACCTATTTTACTTATCAATCAGAGTGGTACCGCGGAACCCCTTTCGTCTCTGGAGACGATTGGGGTTCTTTTTGTTTACGATTTACGATTGCCAATTTATCACGTTGGGTTTCGTAAATCGTATATCGTATATCGTAAATGCGACTAGATGATCTTTTCATAAAAACCGATTACACAACGATCTATGGCAAGATGGCTGGCGATCCATCTGCTCAATTGGTTCTGGGTATTCACGGCTGGTCTCAGCGGAACGGATGGCACACTTGGGAACCTCTACTGGCTCCTATTGCCGAAGCTGGCTACTGCGCTGTCAGCATTGACATGCCGGGCTGGGGTGATACACCTGCTATCGACCATTTGCCCTTGATGGGTGAGCGGGCAGTTGATGTTGTCGTCGAGGTGATGGATAAACTAATGCAAGAAACGGCCGTTCTTATGGGTAAGAGTTGGGGCGGTGGTGTTGTCATAAATACAGCGTTGATGCACCCTACACGCATCTCCCACCTCATTTTAACGGCTCCTGCATTCCGAGATTTTGAAAAACTCGCTACTCTAGAACAACCAGTCTTACTCGCTTGGTCAAAAGATGATCCGACGATTCCATACGGGGTTTCAGACGAGTATATGACCCATCTGTCAAAGGCGAAGCGCATTACCTATGAAACAGGTGGACATAGCGCAGCACCCGAGAATGCAGAAGATTTTGCGCCAAAAGCGATACAGTTTCTAAAGGAATAGAATAAGTTAGATGCTGTTTCATTTTGTGCCTATGAATGCTGAATACGCACACGCAATTTCGAATTGGCATTATGAAGGGGCCTACAAATTTTACGATTTAGATCAGGATCAAGAAGATCTCAAGGCGTTTCTTGATCCAAGTGAATGGCCAGACCGCTACTTTGCAGTTTGTGGAGCGGGGAATGAGTTAGTTGGTTTCCTTTCGTTTGAAATCGATAATGATAATGCAGAGATCAGCCTGGGATTGAGACCCGACTTAACCGGAAAAGGATTTGGGCAATCGTTTGTTGCATGTGGTCTGGAGTTTGCAAGCAAAAGATTTAGCCCGAAAACATTTTCTTTGATTGTGGCCTCGTTTAACCAGAGGGCAATCACAGTTTACACAAAGAACGGTTGTGAGGAAAACGGCCGTGTTATGTATAGAGCTAAGGGCGGCG
>JBCCFD010000444.1:0-6547 GCA_039029915.1 Chloroflexota bacterium | reverse complement strand
TATTTGCGGGGTGACGATTTAATTCAGGCGTATCGGGCTGCTGATGCATTTATTTTTCCATCCACCACCGAGACCTTTGGTCTTGTAGCGCTTGAAGCAATGGCGTGTGGCCTACCAGTCATCGCGGTTAAGGCAGGCGGCATCGTTGATTCGGTCACACACGGGAAAACCGGGCTGTTTTATGAGCAAGGTCGTTTTGAGCAAGTGGGGCCTTTAATTGATAAGCTCCACCACGATCCTGACTACCGCAACGAGCTGGCTCAAAAAGGTTGGGAACATGCCCAGAATCGCTCTTGGCGAGCCACGATGGATCAGCTACTCAATTTTTATTATGAAACGATAGCGATTTCAGCTAGAAAGAGATAATTTTTATGTCAACCTCAAGATTAGACTATCAATGGCTAGCTAATTTCATCTCAAATGTGGCTTCACCACCTGTGTGGATGATGGGAACGGCCGTGTTTGCCGCCCTCGCTACAGCACAAGCCAACGCCTGGCTCTACATTCTGATCTATAGCTTGCCGGTCATTCTCCTCTCTACAGCTTTTATTTTTATTTTGTACTATCAGGGGATCATTTCAGATTTACACGTCAAAAGCCGCGAAGAGCGCGTCAAGCCAATGTTTGCCATCGCATTCGCCTCAATCCTGTCCTCAATAGGGCTGAGCTTTAGCAATGCGCCATCTTTTTTAGTTCTAGTAGCAATCGCTATTTCAGCTCAGCTATTAGGGGTTGCCCTGCTAACCACCTTTTGGAAGGTAAGCTTGCACGCCACCACCGCATCAGCCTGCATCATTATGGCCTACTGGTTCTCACCGTGGCTCGGTTTGCTTCTCATTCCCATTTTGATTGCGGTCGTTTGGGCACGTCTGTGGCTTCAATATCACACGCCAGGGCAAATCGCTGGTGGTATTGTGTTATCACTGGTTACATTAGGGTTAGGGCTTCTTCTATTTGCCTGAACAAGAGATATGGAACATTTACGAAGGAATGATCTGTAAATTTTTGAGATGCAGTCTAAAGTCTGAAGCATTGGTAAAGGTAAAGGTATAAAATCCCATCGCCGCAGCCGAATCAGTAAACTTCGCTAAATCATCCACAAATAAGGCTTCTTCTGCCTGAACGCTCAATCGCTGCAGGGCCACCTTAAAAATGGCGGGGTCTGGTTTGACAACTCCCTCAGAGCTTGATGAAATCACGGTGTCAAAATAATGTAATATTTGGTTACGTTCTAAGATTTCGCGTAATTCGGCTTCAGGCCAGCTTGCGTTGCTCAGTAGGCCAATTTTGTAACGGCCGTTTAGCTCTTTCAAAATAGCGCGCATTTCAGGATTAATCTTGCTGTCTCGTGGCCAAACGCTTTTGTGAAAGCTAGCAATCTCTTGGGGGTCTGTAACGCCCCGAGGCGGCAACACAGCATTCCAATATTGGTCCCAACTGTATTGGCCGGTCATCCATTTTCGCGCTGGCTCTCCCTGAAAAAGGTAAGGCCACACTTCGTGTTCAGAAAGACCTAGCCGACGTCCTAAAGCACGCCGACGCTGAGCTGATTCAACGGGATTATCTGAATTGGTGAGCACTTCACCGTAATCAAAAATAACTGCTTTTATCAATGTTCTTCTTCCTGTAGGTCAGGGTGCCTGTTCTCATGAACAGTGAGCGTCATAACGGCCGTTTCTCCCGGCTCCAACGTCATAATCTCATTTCCAGCATTAGCCGTTTCAACACAAACCATCTCTTGATATTCACTATCACCAAAGTCAGACATTCGCTGTGCCTTCTCGATCCACGGGTTCCAAACGACCGTGCTGCGGCTACCAGATTTCTCCACCACAATCGTGCGCTTGTGTCCGATATCTTCGATATGGCAAGGGGCAGTTGTGTCGATGTAGATGCGATCAACCTCTTCTTCAAACCGCACAAATCCTGTCTGCTGATGCTGCGACAGACTATCTAAGTTATCTAGGTACGCACTATTCTCTAAGCCAGAAATCACCACGTTGCTAATGTGGCTAATGTTGTAATAGGTGTGCAAAGCGGCTGTGTAGGCAAATGGCACATCGTCACTGTTGGTGGTTTTTAATTGAACTGTTAATACATGTCCCACCGTTACGCTCAGTTCCAAATCAAAATCATGTGACCAAACCGCTTTCGTGGATTCATTCTCAGTTAGTCCCAAGGTAAGAGAGACTTGACCACTTTCATCCAATATCGACGCCTTGACTGACCACATTTGGCGTCGCGCAAAACCGTGCGAACTTTTTGTGCTGTCGGTGGGGTGTGGTCCGAACCAAGGCCAAATGACTGGAATCCCTCCTCGAATCGCCTTGCCCGATTGGTATACGGCTTCCTGACTAACCCAAAGCAAATCTTCTGAGCCGTGGGGGACAAAGCTCAAAACGTGACCTGCATAAATCGATAAAACGGCCGTTGCTTCATCAGTTGTCATGCGGGCAATGGGAAGTTCACCCTCTCCAAGTTCAAAGTGTAAACGGCCGTTGATACCAAACTGCGAATTTAACACATCAATGATGGAAGGCACGCTCATGGTTTTCTCCTTGATTGGACATTGGCTGGCGAAATTTATGAGAAGCAAAAACCTTCAAAACAATCGCTACTTGCTTCTCCTAAGTAATTTTCAACAAACAACTTGAATTCCTGAGCACAAAATGAAAATTACTTACAGGAGAACAAAAACTTATACAAAGCTGTTTTATTGCAAGATGCTTTTTGTTCTCCACTTAGCAGTAAACCGTTTTGAGCCTTAATTTCTCCAAAGACTTATTTCGGTTTACGACAATCTTGATTGTAATCAAAAATAAGGAAGAGGGAACCCCAAACAAAATGTCGGGCTAGTTTTTAGTACCAACGCCTATTAAAAGAGGTGGGTGATATCCGCCATGTACACTGTTAATAAATCACACCATTCAACTTAACACGGAGCAACCACAATGGCAGAAAGAAACAGTATTAAAATTTTAACGGAATTACTCGATTACGTGGACAATGGCTCACAGCTAGAAATTCTCTTAAGTCCAGCCAATTTATTAACGGTATTGGAAGCGACGGGTTCATCCCGTGAGGAAGTACAAATGCAATTAAACAATGGCACCAAACCGGGTGATTTATTGCTGGCGCTGTTCAAACAGGGACACAAGCCGGAAGCGCTGATTGATAAATTACCAAAGAGCGCCCGCGTTATCTCTAAAAAAACGCCCCCTTCCTCAACCATGAAGGCCACATCACAGCCTCAATCTGAACAAGAAAATAGGCCCACTGCCCCTATCCAAACATTAGATGATATCGATTGGACGGGCAGTTTGCTTGGCAAGTACACATTATTTTTTGCGATTGGCGTCGTTGCTTTAACCTCGTTTTTACCAGCCATGTCGCTATCGGGATTCTTACCGCTCGATTTTATCAGTGACTTTACCCAAGCAGTGCTGGTTTCAACCATCCTAGGCGGCGTCGCGGGGCTACTCTACATTCCTGGAAAAAAGATTTCGATTCAGGGGGCAATTCTGGGTGCGTTACTCAATGCGGGGATCCTGCTAGCTATCTTTTTCTACACCATTAATCGGCAAACCATTTTGCGTTTGGAGCTACTTATCCCAATTTTTATTGGGGCCATCCCTGGGTTTGGCCTTTACGCTATCCTGCGCAAATTATCGGGAACCCAGTAAAAATTCTGAAGAATTAGCCACAGATAGCACGGAATCCTAGACTTTCGCTCCAGAAATCCGCATAAGGTTTCGTTGAGCGATATTTCAGCAGTTTTTCGGATTATTTACATCATGACCGGCTAGGCACTTCTGGGAAAATACGTTAGATAAAGAGCAAATATCTGGCAAATCTGTGTTATCTGTGGCGGTTTATAAGGGGAATTCGCATGACCATTTTTGTGCCGCCGGGCTGCTTGTGGGGAGTGATATGCCCCCGATGTGCGTCGATGATGGTCTTTGTAATGGCAAGCCCTAAACCGCTTCCCGGAAAATCAGACACGTTGCGTCCACGGTAGAAGCGTGAGAAAAGGCGGTGGCTATCTTCAGCAAGTCCCAGACCGCTATCCTCGACGGTAACAACGGCCGTTTCTCCCTCAATGTCCAACGATAGCCAAACCTGCCCTCCGGCTGGCGTAAACTTAAAACTATTGTCGACTAAATTATCAACTGCCCGCAAAAGTGCCGCTGCATTGCCATGAACCATAACGGCCGTTTGGGTCAAAGTTGGCCCAAAATGAAGCTCAGCTTGCTCCGCCTGCGCTGCATACCGTTCTATTTGACCAGCAAGGATCATGTTGAGATCAAACGGCCGTTTTTCAATTTGCACCACCCCATTTTCTAAGCGAGAAAGCTGTAATAAATCATCGGTTAGCGATTGCATACGCTGGAGCTGAGCGTGGGCCGCCTGCAGGTAACGGCCATTATCTTCATTTGTTAATGCTAAATCCAAATTCGTGCGTAGGGCAGTCAAGGGCGTTCTAATTTCATGCGCTGCATCTGCTACAAAATGCAGTAGCGTACCAATCATCCCTGCCAGCTGATCCGACATCCCATTAAATGCCAAAGCCAGTTCGCCAATCTCATCCTGCCGCTGCACCTCAGCCCGGGCTGTTAAATTCCCAGACGCCATCTGATTAGACACATCTGCCAAATGAGAAATAGGGGCACTGAGCCGACGACTGACCAACCAGCCGACAAACGTTGCTAAACCAATCGCCACCAGGCCAGCCAACCCGACACCCCAGCCCACCGTAATCAAAATCGCTCGCCCAAAAGCGGGTCCTTGCGATAAGCGAATGGTGCCTAACAACTCACCCGGAAAAGAAACGACTTCATAAACAAATACTTGATTTGAGCGAACGTTAGGGTCGCTTCCTCCTAACCCAAAGCTAGAGGGCGTTTCCAGAATGGAGAGCGGTGTCACAAAATCATTAATGCCCGATTGGCGAATCGTAGTGATAGTCTCGACTCGTGTGACTCCCTCCTCAACGGCCAAAGAGGAGGTAACTTGCTGATTATCCGCATCCCCTTGCGTCGTTTGACTAAACTCCTGGGCCGACCCGGCCCCTTCTACCCGCAAAGAAAGCGTAGTGGCAATATCATTCTCTGTCGGCAGACCAGAGTCAGCAATTAGGGCACCGTTCGGATCATAAATCTGGATTTGCGCTTGAATGAGCGACGCTAAAGTAGCAACCTGCGTCTGGAAAAGGGGGCTTTCCAAATCAGCAGCACTATATGATTCGACAATTGACCCAAACGCCTGGGCATTGCTTAATAAATACCGCTGCTCCTGAAGCGCATAGTATCGATCGAGGGCAAAAAGTAAAATGCCACCGAGGCTTAAGGTGGCCAGTAAGGCAATTGCCCCATAGCTCAAAGGTAATCGCCAGCGAAGGGTGTTTAGGAATTTACTCATTGCTTAATTTGTCACGCCACGAGACGATACCCGATGCCAGGCACAGTTAAAATGAGTGCTGGTTTACTTGGGCTGAGTTCCACTTTTTCTCGTAAGCGGCGAATATGCACATTGACTGTCTGTTCACTTTCTACCTCACCCGCATCATCCCAAACGGCCTGTAAAAGCTGACGGCGACTCATCGCTTGCCCCTTGTGGCGGGTCAGATAGACCAACAGACGATACTCTGTCGGGGTCAGGTTAAGCGATTCGTTACCACGCTGCACCAAGGCAGCATCTAAATTAATCAACAAATCCCCAACTTCAAGACGCTGTGTATTCTCCGAGTGGGCTAAATCGCCATAGGCACGCCGGATATTGGCTCGGATCCGAGCTAACAGCTCCCGTAATCCAAACGGCTTCGTCATATAATCATCCGCCCCAATTTCAAGCCCTAGCACTTTGTCCAGCTCTTCCTGCCGGGCCGTCAGCATCAAGATAGGCGATTTGAACTGCTTTTGCCGCAGCTCGCGACAAATATCAAACCCAGACATATCGGGCAGGCGAATATCTAAAATGAGTAGATGGGGTGGCTGTTGCAGGAGGGCTTGGATGCCAGAACGGCCGTTTTTGAACCACGCGACCTGATACCCTTCCTGCTCGAGACCTGAGCGGAGGCTTATTGCAACGGCCGTGTCATCCTCAATGAGGGCAATCTGATGAGGCATCATGCCCCATTTATAATTGGTTCAATCAGTTTTGGCTATTACGAAAGTGTAATAATGCGCCGCTCTAGCGCCACGGTTACAGCAGCGGTGCGGTCGTCAACACCAAGCTTGTCAAAAATATGGATGAGGTGAGTTTTGACGGTGGCGGTGCTGATGTGGAGCGCTTTGCCAATTTCGCGGTTGCTGTTCCCCTTGGCAACAAGCTGCAGCACCTCGATTTCGCGCGCGCTGAGGTTTTCTTCGGCGGGGGCACGCATGCGGGTCATGAGGCGAGCGGCCACGGCGGGAGCCAAGACCGATTCACCACGGGCAGCTGAGCGAATAGCGCGGAATAGCTCCTCGCGAGGAGTGTCTTTGAGCAAATAGCCGGTCGCCCCCGCTTCAATAGCTCGCACGATGTCAGCATCGCTGTCGTAGGTGGT
>JBCCFD010000443.1:0-6561 GCA_039029915.1 Chloroflexota bacterium | reverse complement strand
TGAATAATTGTTTGGAACATGATAATCAATCCTTTTTACGTCTATATGAGACGTCTATTTTGCAACTCGCCGCTGAAACTGCGTCAAGGCAAGAACCAAAAACAAAACGCACAGGCCAAACAAGACGCTTGCTTCAAGGAAGATTGACTCAACACCAAGCTGGTAAATTGTTAAGTCAGTAAAGCCATCTAAGCCCCATCTTATAATCGTAATTCTGCTGAGTTGTTCAAGGAACGGCGGAAAGTTTTGAGCAGGTACAAAGGTGCCGCCTAGTGCCGCAAAAACCAATGTAACCACGGTGCCTAAAATACCCGCCTGATTTAAATCTTTGGCAAAAGCAGCAATCAATGTGCCTAGACTGGTTAAGGCGAGCACCATAGTCACCGTCATTAAAACTAAGCCCAGCGGTGAATTACCCCAGTTGAGCTGGAACAACAGGCTCGACGCAAGTACAAAAATGAAGAATTGCAGCACGCCCGTTAAAAAGACGCCCCCGATTTTGCCTATCAATATTTCCCGATAGGTAGTGGGGGTGCTAATTAACCGACTCAAAGTCCCTTCTTTTTCTTCATCTAGGATGGAGCGGGTGCCGTCCATCATGGAAAACATCAGGAAGAGCAGCCCCATGCTGGGTGCAAAGAAAGCAAACGGTGACACATCAACGGCCGTATCAATTTCCCCAACGGCAATTCGGTTTATCTGCGGCGAATTGGCAACGGTGGCCAAGTTTTCAGAAACGGCCGTATCCAAAACGGGGGCAATTGTTTCCATTCCTGCAGAAGCAGCAACCGGATCAGTTTCAAACATTTGCTCAAAAGCAACCTCAACTGCAATACCCGAAGCGTTAAAGCCATTCAATACCTGAACCACAATACTGCGCACAATATTAGGTGTGAGCGTGGCGCTGGGGTCCGCATAAAATTGAACGATTGCCTGCTCATCGCCGGCAATTGGTCCAACCATGGACTCTGAAAAGTTTTCAGGTAGCACAATAGCGGCGCGGGCGTCCCCGAGTTGGACAATCTCTCGTGCCGCTTCAACATCTTGCATCTCTTCAATCGCAAGCAAGGTTTCAAGCTCCCCACTTTCCAGGACATCAAGGAACTGCTCACCGAGTTCACCTTCATCTTGATTGATGAATAAAACCGGTATTTGGTCAAAGGGAGCGGAGCCATCGTTTATAAATCCGCCAAAAGCTGACCCAATGATGGCCGATAGCACAATCGGTGCGACAAGCATTAAAATTATGGCGTTCCTGTCGCGAAACCGAATCAGAGTATCTTTAAAAGCAATGGTTAAAATTTTCATACCTAATCTCGCAGAGCCCGCCCGGTCAAATGAAGAAATACCGCTTCTAAATTAGGTTCATCTATTTGCAGTTGACGGACAGATTTGTTGTGCTGGTTAATTTGAGCTAAAACGGTTGCCAAATGCTCATTAGCATCAGGTGTTTGTAAGATAAGCTCTTCAGCTTCGCCGTTGACATGAATTACCCCGTCAAC
Source organism: Chloroflexota bacterium (assembly GCA_039029915.1). GTDB lineage: Bacteria > Chloroflexota > Anaerolineae > Promineifilales > Promineifilaceae > QQUD01. The sequence continues at coordinate 5,059 of JBCCFD010000443.1, read as the reverse complement.
CTCACGAATGATGTTGCGCAAATCTTCATTTTCATCACTATTGAGCGTCAACCGAATCGTGTCCGTTTCCCCAACCATTTGAGTAAGTTCATTTTGAGTACCAACAGCAACCAGCTCACCGTGATCGATAATGCCGACGCGATTACTTAGCTCTTCAGCCTCTTCCATATAATGTGTCGTGTAAATAACGGTTAAGCCTTGCTGATTGAGGAGCTTAACGGTGTCCAAAATGCGGCGGCGGCTCTGAGGATCGATCCCTACAGTTGGTTCATCCATAAATAAAAGCTGTGGATTGTGTAAAAGCCCCACGGCGATATTAATCCGTCGCTTCATGCCGCCAGAGTAGGTGCCTACTTTTTCATCGGCACGATCTTCTAGACCCGCAATTTTCAAAACTTCCGTAATTCGCTCGCGCAGTTGTTCTCCCCATAATCCATACATCCGGCCCCAAAACGCAAGGTTCTCACGTGCAGAGATAGATTGGTAAAGGGCAATTTCTTGGGGCACGACCCCAATAATTTGCTTGACGTCCCGAATTTGCTTCGTTATTGAGAATCCGCCAATTGTGGCTTCACCGGCCGTTGGTTGGAGCAACCCACTTAGCATGGAGATGGTGGTTGTTTTGCCTGCCCCATTTGGCCCTAGCAGGCTGAAGATTTCCCCTTTTTGAATGTTGAAGGTGATGCCTTTAACGGCCGTTTCTCCTTCAGGTGGGTTATATTGTTTCCTTAAATTTTGCACATCAACAAATGTTGTCATGTTGTGCACCTCCTTAATTTAACAAGATTGTAGGCAAAACCCGTTCTAGGTGGATGTGCCAGAGGTCATAGCGGGGTCATATTTTCAAGTATGACCGATGGAAATGAGGGGTAAGGGAAAACAGCTTAAATTTTTCAGCTCATTGATGCGAACCAAATAAAATTATAAAGTGTTAAGTGGGTTTTCAGCAGGTACAGCTTATGTAGGTGTAGGAAGCTGATGGACTTTAGGGTAAATGAGGAATAGATTTTCAACAACAAGACGCATGTTCGCATTGCTTTGAATATGCTGGAGCGCTTGGTTCGTTTGGGTCAAACTTTCTAATATGACGTTTTTAGGCCACGATGCCACAAGCAAGCGCAGTTTCTCACTGGCGTCAATATTTGTGAAGGGTACAACGGCCGTATTAATATCGTCCTGTTGGGCCAAATAAACCGCATCTCGCCACCAGCTAAGCCACGTTTGCAGTAGGAGCGGCAGCTGCTCTGATTTTCGAGAAAGCTTGTCTGCAAGCGCAAACCGCCGAACAATATCCCCCTCGAGCGCCTCATACAGAAAACCTAGCTGTTCATCCCGCTTTTCCAGAACAGCATTGTCTTCAAATGCACGCACTGCCCAGCCTAAACGGCCGTCTGACAGATGGGCCAACAGTTCAGCCTGATCCTCCGGCACGTGCCAGCGAGTAGTGAGGCTTTGTTCAATGATTGAAACGGATAACGGCCGTAAATTGATGGTTCGACAGCGAGATGCAATCGTCGGTAGGAGCGTATCCGCATCATTGGCTGTTAAAATAATGACCACGTTTTTTGGCGGTTCTTCTAGCGTTTTTAAAAACGCATTAGCTGCCCCAATTGTTGTGGCATCAAACCGTTCAATAATGGCTACTTTCCGCTTGGCTTCATACGCGGAAAGGGTTAAATCTTGCTGAAGCTGACGAATGGTGTCGATTTTAATAGATAGCTTACCGCGTCCGCTCACCTCAGGTGTCACGATCCGCATGTCCATGTGTCGACCAACCCCAATTAGCTTACAGGCTCGACACACCCCGCACGGTACGTCTGATTCCTGACAGTTTACCGCTTGAGCGAAAATGCGGGCCAATGTTGATTTACCAATATGGTCAGGGCCAGTAATAAGGTAAGCATGGCCGATCCGATCGTGTTCAATCGCACTTTGCAACAGCTTAACAGCCCACTCGTGTCCAACAATTTGGTTCCAGCTACTCATACCGTTATTTTATTCGAATCTACTTTTTTTCCCATTACTATCCAACAATCTGTGATATAGTTCGGCAGACTGTAAGTTTCCCGCCTGAAAATACCGTGAGCGCCATTCACCTTTTCCAATCTTAAACATTCCTCGGAGTTAATAAATCATGACTATCCACGAATTGGCTGGACAGCCAGCCCCGTTTGAACTCTTACCAAACATTCCTCGTCTCGTATCCGCTTATTACATCAACAAACCAGACCCAAATAACCCAGATGAACAGGTTGCGTTTGGCACGTCAGGTCATCGCGGCAAGTCTATAGCCAACAAATTTAACGAACATCACATTTTGGCCATTAGCCAAGCGATTTGTGAATATCGGCTGGCGAATGGCATTAATGGCCCACTCTATTTAGGCATGGACACCCATGCTCTTTCAGAGGCGGCACTCTTTTCATCAATCGAGGTTTTTGCAGCCAATGGCGTAGAAACGTTTATTCAGGAAAACATGGGATACACACCGACACCTGTTATCTCGCACGCAATTTTAATTCACAATAATCGCCAAAAAGGAAGTACAGCCGATGGGGTTGTCATCACGCCTTCACACAACCCCCCGGCTGACGGTGGCTTTAAATATAATCCACCTTCGGCCGGTCCGGCTGATACAGCAACCACAAAATGGATTCAGGATCGAGCCAATGAGATTATGCGGGAGGGATTAACGGCCGTTAAGCGCACCCCCCTCAACAAAGCCCTCAAACTACCTAACGTTCACGAATACGATTACATCACGCCCTACGTCAACGAACTTGACCAAATCTTAAGTATGGACGCCATTGCCCAGGCCGGTTTAAAAATCGGGGTAGACCCCATGGGTGGTTCAGGCATTCATTACTGGGAACCAATAGCGGACATGTACGGCCTAGACATCGAAATTGTCAATAAGCGTATCGACCACACCTTTTCCTTTATGACCGTTGATAGAGACGGTAAAATTCGGATGGATTGCTCATCCCCCTACGCCATGGCTAGCCTCATCGGGCTTAAAGAAAAGTTCGACATCGCTTTTGGCAACGACCCTGACTACGACCGGCACGGCATTGTTACCAAAGGGTCAGGCTTACTCAATCCCAATCATTATTTGGCCGTAGCCATCAATTACCTATTCCAAAACCGTCCTAACTGGAACGCCGATGCCAAAATTGGTAAAACGCTCGTTTCTAGCTCCATGATCGATCGGGTTGCCAATCAGCTTGGGCGCGGTTTGGCTGAGGTTCCCGTCGGCTTCAAATGGTTCGTCGATGGCTTAGTGGATGGCAGTTATGGCTTCGGTGGCGAAGAGAGCGCGGGCGCGTCCTTCCTGCGCCACGATGGCACGGTTTGGACAACTGATAAGGATGGCTTCATTATGGATTTGTTGGCGGCGGAGATTACGGCCGTTACCGGCAAAGACCCCGGCGAACATTATCAGGCACTTACTGCCCAGTTTGGCGCGCCAATCTACAAACGGTCTGATGCTCCTGCCAATCGGCAACAAAAAGCGGTGCTGAAAGGATTATCAGCAGATATGGTCTCAGCAACCGAACTCGCTGGCGAGCCAATCTTGGCCAAATTAACTCACGCTCCCGGCAACGACGCCGCCATCGGAGGGCTCAAAGTGGTTACTGAAAACGGCTGGTTTGCTGCCCGCCCTTCCGGCACGGAAGATATTTATAAAATTTACTCGGAAAGCTTTAAAGGGGAAGCTCATCTAGACCAGATTCAAGAGGAAGCACAGGCTATTGTCAAAGCTACATTAGCAGATGCTGGTGTTGGGTAAGTATTATCTAAAAGTCTTTCAAAGAGTTCTAATACTAAAACCAACCCGCAGATTTAGTTGATTTTCACTGATTAGATCTGCGTTCTGTTTCAATCAAATCCTGATACTTTTGCAAGTACATTTTATATTCGCTTATGTCTACAGTTTCTAGGAGAAAACTGTTTCCCTGAAGCGCATCCTGCGCCAAAAAAGTGCCAGCCTGAGAATCTTGGGCAAGCACTTCATCAACCATCTCAAAATTTTTAGGGAGACAATGACAGAATTTGAGCATGGCAACGGCCGTTTCTCGTCCTTCATCCCGCCAATTTTCGTATGGAATAATCATCATATCAGCTCCTAAAGCTTGAAGCTGGTTGACCTTTCTCATGACAGATAACCACACCAAAGACAAAATTCCCACAAACGAAAGGTGTTGATTAGGATCATATTCAGCGATAAGTGGGGTAACTGGCTTAACAAATTCTCGAATAAATGATTGATACGCTAGCAGCTCCTTCTCACTGCGCTCCACGCCATCATCATAGGCACGCAAGCAGGAAACAAGCCAGCTTTCAATTTCGCGATCTAAAAACAATGTTTTGGCTTGAGGATACTGGTGAAAAAACCATTCTCCCAGTTCAATTCCGTAACTGCGTCCTTTAATCACCCAAGCTCTTTCAGCGGACACTTTACACAGCAGTCGTACGGTAGCATCAAACAATTTTCGCAATAAAGGATCTTGATCAGGCCACTCATGGCGTGCCCGAACCAATATTGACAAAGCATCAGGTTCCGAAAGGTTAATAACACCATCAACATGGGCAAACAGTTGGCTAGCCAAAGTGGACCCAGCTCGACCAACTGAATGGATGAGCACCAGTCGTTTGCCGTCCACCACAATACTTTCAGCTAGTTGAATCATCTTTGCAAACGGTAACGTTAGCACACGAATCGCCTGCTCAAACTGGGCGACATAATAAAATGGGGCATTTGATAAGTTCAACTCGGGAGGTGTTTCCACAAAAACAGCCTGCTCCCCGTCAAAATCTAATGTGTAAAGGGTGATGTTATCGTTCTCAAGAATTGACTGTGGGTCAACAGCTTCACCCTCTCCAAGCGTAAAGTCTGCTATCCTAGCAACATCTAGCGGAAACGGCCGTTTTCTCGATACGATTTCAAAAGCTTGAGCCATCATTCGATCCAACAATTTTTTTTCTTGAACAGTTCACCACAACATGATACCGCACCCGGAAGAAAAAAGCGCATTGATGAAACCCAGCATATCCTTGA
>JBCCFD010000442.1:0-6578 GCA_039029915.1 Chloroflexota bacterium | reverse complement strand
ACAAAAATAACCTTTACTTTTGTGTCATGTCGAGCGGCGCTAAATAAAAGCAGTCTCGGTCATAAGCTGAGTCGAGACATCTCGTCGTTAGAGAAGTGTACTCTATTTAATAGTTTAGTGGAGAGATGTCTCGACTCTCTAATTGATTGTCGTGTTAGTCGGCTTGACCCGCTCGACATGACATCATTAAAGGAACATATGTAACAAAGTAGTGAACCTTGAATTTTAAAATAGGTAATAGCGGAAAGGTTCATCATCACGGGGCTATTCAATAAGCCACGATCTTAGCGTTTAGCGCAGCCTTCGTAAGCCTAAATATTGAAACAGGCCAAATAAAAAGACAGCCTCTGCCTGAATAAACACAAACCACCGTCCAGCAATCATTAAATCAGACCACGCCCAAATTAGATACCCGTAGCTCAACAAAACCCAGCCAAAATCTAAAGCAATGACAATCTTTGCCATTTGTGTATTCATAGTGCGTGAAGAGGCTACCCAAAAGACAAATCCTGCAAAAGGAATAAACCCCAAGCCTAAAACAACGAGCACCCATCGATAAGAAATCCCCATTAAATCAGCGACCGCTTGAGAAGCAAAAAGGAATAGTAGAAGGCTTATTAACGTAAAGCCAACGTTACCGAATAAGGTGTTGCGCAGCATTGCATCATTTTTTTGTGAAACTGCCTGTGTTTGCATCTGTCATCTCCTAATTTTGTAAATTGAATAGTGAATGATAAAAAGTAACTCAAGCGTTTCTTTTTTTATCATCACTGTTTACTTTTTACCCGAAATCAAGATGCCAAAGCGATGAAAAAGTGTGCCAAACTGTGCCAAATAGGTTTTGGAACCGTCAATCAGAAAAAACGATCTCTTTTTGTTCACGGAGCAATTGACGACTTTGCTCTCTTAAATCTTGGGCGATTAGCTTGGCAGCCGCCTTCTGCCAATTATAAAGTGTGCGAGGTGGCACTTCAGCCCGTAGCCATTCCATGGCTTGTTTTTCAACCGGACTAAGATCATTGATGGTCACGTAGCGGCGATACGGCCGTAAACCGATCACGTATGGAAAATAGAGCGCATTGTAGTGCCGCCACTCATCCGTCGTCCCGAAGGGTTCGTCCACAAACGGTTTGAGTCGCTCGATGCCCTTTTGCAGCACTCGCTTTAGCTCATTGGCTTGAGCCAATGTATTTAGCGCATGCCCCTGCTCCTGCAAGCGATGGGTAATGATTGGTAAATTTGTTAATGGATTAGCCGCCAAACGAGGTAAGTTTCCCATTTCGCTAATTGCTCGGCGAGTGAGCTTAGCAAACTCATCACCTGGAAGCTGAAGTAAGTTAAGCGAGTCATCAACGCGAGCAGCGGCCAAGCTGGTGGCCCGCAATTTTGCCCGCTTTTGGCGAATGTTTGGAAATGTAAAAAAGGCGATTTGATCAACAAATTCGGAAAGACGAGAAGCAAAGGCCTGCACGATTACGGCCGTTGCAATTGTGCCGTACAATTGGGTCAGCATGACAAAATTAATATCAGTCGCCAATCGCATGACAAGGACAACTTGAACCCCAAACAGAAGGGCCATAAAAAATGCATAATCAAGCGATCGCAAATAGTCAGGCCAATACGCCTCGGTTCGCTCTTGTGCAATAATTGTGCCAACGGCCGTTCCCATCACAAAAAAGAGGGTAGCGCTGTAAACAATGCCCCAAAAGACGGATAGACCAACTGGAAATAGAACACCGATAGTTCCGAGCGCCAGTAAGATTGTGCCGGTTAAGATAATGAGCAAAGCGGCGCGAGACTCTTTCAATCGGCTTCTAAATCTTGCCTCACTGGGTACCAAACGAATTAAAAGAAGTAGCCAGAAAAATAAAGAAGAGACAAACAAAAACTGCCGCCATCTAAGCATCTGCTGAGCCAGCGATATGGCGGGTGCATAATGGCCCAGAATATTAACAATCACCGTTAAAGAGGTAGCTAAAAGCGCCCCCCCAGAAAACCAGCCCAGTAAATTTTTGGGTTCCCGCCCCATGAGATATAGAGCCAGCCAAAACGTTAGCTCAAATAGAATTGTCCCTATCCAAAGTTCATAGTTTTCCATAGATTTTCTCTGCGCCCTATTATAGGTAAATTTCAAAAAAATTTCTTGAAATAATTCAGATTCAGTGAAACGAAGTTCCTATTTTCAATAAAAGACGGCTAAAAGCTTCGGAACACTTATGTGAAACGAGGTTCCTGTTTTGAATAAAGCGCTGGCTTTAAACTTCGTTTCCTCGGGGTTCCGAAGTATTTATCTAACTGGGTTTTAAAATTAGAAACTTCGGAACACATAACGAAATGAGATTTACTCGGTGAAACCCAAAAATTTAACATTTCTTTTTCAAAACACTTTTTGGTTTTCACAAAACACAATCCTACGGGAACCAATTTGCTCTTCATTTCGTTTATACTTCTGTGTGCAAAACGGTTGTCTGCTTGAGGAGGATACCAGTGAATAAAAAACGCCTACTTTTATTTTTTGTATTCAGTACCATTTTAATATTGTTACTCATAAGCTGTGGCGCTATGAGCCCTGAAGTCGTTACAGAAACGGTTGAAGTAGAGGTGACGCGTGTCGTCACAGAAACGGTTGAAGTTGAAGGGGAAGTCGTCGAGGTGACCGTAGTTGAAACCGTGATCGAAGAGGTGGAGGTCATTGTAGAAGAGGAGGCCGTCGAGGAAGCTGAAGAAGAAATGGACGAAGAGATGGCGGAAGAAGATGCGGATGAGGCAATGGATGACGAGGATTTCACTGAGTTTGATGAAAGCGGTCAGGATGATTTTGGTGCCATTGGCAGTGAAGGGGCCGGTGACATCCCCCCCACTCCCGAAGGTGGACCAAAAGTCGAAGAAACACGCACAGCAGGCGATAGTGAGCAAATTGAGATCAGCAACCCCGACGTTCGCGCACAAACAGATGATTCTAGTGATACAACAGAAAGCTCACCTGACACAACCCTATCTCAACTCAATCAGCTTTCAGCTGGAGAACTAGATGATAATGCCGAGTTTGAGGCGTATTTAGCTTATTTGAACAGCTATCCAAATGATGATGTCCTTTTGGCAGATATTTCTGACCGCATCAAGGTATCGATTGTAGATAGTCAAACACAACCTATCGTGGGGGCAACGATCACCTTTGTGGCAAACGAAGAAATAGTAACCCAGATGACAACACGCAGTGATGGGTCTATCTTCTTTTTCCCAAACAGTTTTGCAAACACGGCCGTAACTTACACTCTCATCATCGAGCATGAAAATGATGTTCTCGTAGAAGATATTTCGGTCAATGATGCTCAATTTGAATGGCAATTTTCAATGCTGAATGTAACGGTTGACAATACGGCCGTTGCTCTGGACCTGCTGTTTGTCATTGACACCACGGCCAGCATGCGAGATGAGATTAACGAGCTAAAAGAAAACATTCAATTTATCGCCAGTCAGGTGAACAACCTGCCAGCCTCGCTTGACATTCAATACGGGATGGTCACATATCGTGATATTGAGGATGCTTATATTACGCGCCAAACGCCGTTTACGAACGATATCAATGCGTTTGCCGATGCCTTAGAATTAGTGACGGCTGGTGGAGGCGGTGATTATCCAGAAGATTTGCACAGCGCGCTTTCTGAAGGACTAAACAACATGGCGTGGCGCAGTGACAAGCGGATTGGGCTCATTTTTGTGGTGGCTGATGCCCCACCTCATCTTGATTACGGTCAGGAAGAGGATTATCTAGTTTCTATCCAAAATGCCAACGAAGCGGGTCTCAAAATTTTCCCTATCGCAAGCAGTGGCTTGAACGAGCAAGGAGAGTACATTTTTAGGCAACTGGCCCAGATGACCAACGGCCGTTTTGTGTTTATCACAGATGAACCGACAGGAACAACAACCGGTGACACATCAGCTTCAGTGACAACAGACACCGCCTACACGGTAGGACAGCTTGATCAGCTCATAATTAACATTATTGCCGATGAAATTAATAACTTGGTTCAAAATTGATCCAATTTGTAAAGTAATTTACACCTGATATGTAGCCAGCTGACTAACAGTGCCCCCCATAAATTGGTACTATATTCCTAACTGACAGATTACTTCCTCTTTTTCTCCTCTTCTCCTTTTCTCCTCTTCCTGCAGAAAGCCTCGATAACGAGGCTTTTTGTGTTTCTAGGGGAAACAACAAATCGCTTTTTAAGCATCTCCACTCACTAATCAATCTTGGCCACTTATTAACTCGCGCAACTCTTCCATCCAGTCCATTTCGGCGTACCACACCCCATTTTTTTGTTCAACGGCCGTATAGCTTTGATGCGCCAGCTCCCAATATTCGCGGGCTTCATTTAGGTTATTGTTGAGGAGGGAAACGGCCGTTTTGGCCCGGTAAAATTGAGCGCGAAGCTGGGGATGAGGGCGACGCACAAAAGCTAGCCATTTCTCTGCTTCATCTAAATCTTGCTTGAACCGTGCATAAAAGTAAGCACATTCAAACATTACCTTCAGCTTAAACCCACCAGACACATAAAACCGCTCTCGGTTTGCCGCTAAGAGATGCTGCTCTGCTCGGGATAAATCCCCCCTGTCTAATGCCCAGTAATACGCCAAAAGTTGGCCCATCAGCGCATCCAGTGAATGCTCTTGTTCAATCGTTGTCTGTTCAATAAGATGGCTTTCCCAAGTAGACGGCCGTTGCCCCGCCATATCAGCCTTGTTAAGCAACACCTGCGCGCACCAACCAACAGCCCGCTCCCGATTCTTGAGCAAAATTAAGATGCGTCCGCCATCGGTTGGAAAGCCATTGGGATATATTCCAGGTCGCAACGTAGACAAAAATGTGGCGAATGAAAAGGCACCTAAAATCAAAATCAGCTCCCACGGCCAAGCTAACCGATCATACCAATTTTGATTTTGCACCACCCAGAAAAACAATCCGCCAGAAGCACACGCCATGATTAAGCTGGCCAAGGGGCCGCCGAAAGCAAACCACAGCATTTTTCGGCGAATATTTTCCTCACTTACGGGTAGGCTAGCCGTTAATCCATTAAAGATTCCCAATCCACGACGCACTCTAAAATGAAGTTGCCCCCTCTCATTAATAATTTGCAAAGGGCCAATAATAAACAGGTGAAGCCTCAGCCCCACCCAATAACCAACCAACAAATGACCTAATTCGTGAATCAGTGACGCCATAATTTGCATTAAGATTAAGGCCACAATCAGCCAACCAATCTTTCTCACCAAGCTGGAGGGCGGGGCTAAGAAAAGCTGGATTGACAACCAGCTCCAGTTAAACACGATGGACAGGAGTAAACCATACGTGAGGATACGAAAACCCCAACGCCATAAAAACTCGAACCAAGAAAAGAAAAACCGAGCCGCACGACCCGGTTTTCCAATTGTCATATTCATTAACGAAGCAAGGTCAACTTACAGCAAATCTGCAACAACAGCTTTCTCATCTTTCAGTTCAGTTTCCGTAGCTGCTACTTTTTCTTTAGCAAAATCGCTGTGACTTAAGCCTTCAACAACAGAATAGCCACCGTTCCCGTCGCTGACCAATGGGAATGAGAATATAAGACCTTCTTCAATGCCATAATGTCCTTTTGAGCAAACGGCCGCTGAGAACCAGTGACCTTCTTCCGTTTTTTGTTCAAAGCTCATCACGTGATCTAAAGTAGCATTTGCGGCTGAAGCAGCTGAAGATTTACCGCGAGCGGCAATAATAGCCGCCCCACGCTTTTGCACGGTGGTAATAAACTCACCCTGCAACCATTCTTGATCGGTGATGACTTCAGCGACAGGTTTACCATTAATCTTGGCATTTTCCGTATCAGGGTATTGGGTTGCACTATGGTTACCCCAAATGGTGACATTGCTTACATCTGTAATGGCTACACCTGCTTTCTGAGCTAGCTGGGCATAGGCACGGTTTTGATCAAGACGTGTTAAAGCACTAAAGCGCTCGTTTGGAATATCTGGGGCGTTATTCATTGCAATGAGGCAATTGGTGTTTGCGGGATTGCCAACAACAGCGATGCGAATATCGCTAGCCCCTTTTTGAAGCGCTTGGCCTTGACCAACGAAGATCGGACCGTTTTCCTTAATTAGGTCGCCGCGAAGCATACCTTTACCCCGTGGCTTTGAACCAACTAGCAACGCCCAATTGACGCCATCAAAAGCAATATTCGCGTCATCAGTCACAACCACATTTGATAACAGTGGAAATGCACAGTCATTTAATTCCATGACGACACCCTCAAGGGCAGGAATTGCTGGCGTAATTTCTAAAAGATGTAGTTCAACATTAGTATCAGGCCCAAATACCTCACCGGAGGCTAAGCGAGGAAGTAATGAGTAACCAATTTGCCCAGCGGCTCCAGTTACAGCAACTTTTACAGTTCTTTTTGACATTTATAACTCCTAACGATTTAAAGAGAGGTTTATTACCTAGAATTACACATATGTTCCAAACGGTGTCTTCACCGCGCAAGGTGGCTCGGTTTAGAAATCAGAAACGGTCTGCATAATATCAGTTATTAATT
>JBCCFD010000441.1:0-6604 GCA_039029915.1 Chloroflexota bacterium | reverse complement strand
CACATTGGCATAAAATCCATATTCACTGGGTGCAGATATCATCCAGAATGATTGTGGCATCACGTCAACAAGCTCAATTTTTACAATTGATTTACTGCTTTTAAAGCCATACTTCCACGGAACCATCAACCGAATAGGGGCACCATTTTGAGGCAACAATTCTGTTCCGTACATACCCGTGGCCATCAAAGTCAAATCATGCATCGCTTCATCCAGACGCAACCCTTCCTCATAAGGCCAGGGGAATCCTTGGAAAGATAAGCCGGGCATATTAACCGGATCGTTGATGGTCGTGAATTTAACGTAAGCGGCTTCTGATTTGGGGTCAACTTCTTTCAGCATTTTTGAGAGTGGAAAGCCCACCCAAGGAATAACCATTGACCAGCCTTCCACACAGCGTAAGCGATAAATTCGCTCCTCCTGTTCATATTTTAGTAAATCTTCCATAGTGAACGTCTTGGGATTATTCACCAAACCAGTAACCTCTACTTCCCAAGGTGAAGTGGGGAAGTTACCTGAAAGCTGGGACGGGCCAATTTTAGTTGTCGAGAATTCGTAGTAATTATTATGAGTCGTAATCTCTGTGAATGAGTTAATTGGGTTACCAAGCTCATCAACCGTTTGAGAAACGGTGCCCGGTGTACCTACAGATTCCACAAATTCAACAGATTGAGTTTGTCCAGATTGGCTCCCACCTCCCGGTGAGCAAGCAGCCACTAAGGCCGCTAAGCCGCTAAGTGTGGCTCCTTTAATAAAATTTCGTCGCGATTTGTAGATGTGGTAGGGTGTAATTTCTGATGAAGGGATTTCAATACCTGTTCGTTTTTTGATTAACATGTTTCACTCATTCTTCTTTTTTATAGATCTTCTGTGGTATTCAACGTTTCTTATGTATTTAAACTTACATATTTATTATTCTATGATCTTATGACGGTTATCTGAATAAATTATTATGAAAAAATTACAAAGGGTAAAGTGTTAAAAAGCCTTTATCCTGAGCAAGCACAGGTTCATTTGGTATTTTTAAAAACGCGTCTACCGGCTTTTATGGGGCTTTCCAAATAGCTTGTCGAGATAAAACATGCTGTCCTCTGCCTTTTTGGAAATTCACACGCCATATTTCAAAGGGGACAACATGCGCCGGCAGTGCACTAGCAGATGAATAAAAAAGCGAGAGCTAGAGCGAGAGGGAGGCATTTGCCAATGTCGCAAGCTGACAAGCTGACTAGCTATTTACACAGGAGTTATATCCAATTACCAGAATCAGACAATCTCTTATACACTCCCTGCATGAACAGTTTACACGACCACTTTCTCCTAGATCCGAAAGTCACATTCCTCAACCATGGGTCTTTTGGCGCCACACCAAAACCAGTTTTTGAAGCGTATCAAGCATGGCAAAGGCAACTTGAAATGCAACCGGTCAAGTTTATTGGTCGAGAGCTGCAAGGTTACTTAGACAAAGCCAGAAACGAATTAGGAAACTATCTTAACACACACAAAGACAGTTTAGTCTACATTCCCAACACAACATATGGTATCAATGTCATTGCGCGTTCCCTCACTCTCAGCGAAGGCGATGTTGTTTTAACCACGAATCATGAGTATGGAGCGTGCGATAAAACGTGGGAATTTATGAGTCAAAAGAAGGGGTTTACCTATCAAAAACAACCTATTTCGCTCCCCTTTGAATCGAATGAGGCAATTATTGAGCAACTTTGGCAAGGGGTAACGCCAAAGACCAAGGTCATTTATTTAAGTCATATTACTTCAGCAACGGCCGTTATCTTTCCAGTTGCCCAAATTTGCCAGCGCGCTCGTGAAGAAGGTATCCTCACGATTATTGACGGCGCACATGCCCCCGGCCAAATCGATGTTGATCTTAGCGTCATCACCCCCGATTTTTACTGCGGCAATTTACACAAATGGTTATCTGCTCCAAAGGGCTCCGCATTTATTTACACAAAGCCTGATAAGCAGCCGCTTATCGAACCGCTCATCGTGAGTTGGGGCTGGGGGGAAAACCGCGAAAAAAGCACTGGCTCAGATTATTTAGATTATCTGCAGTTTACCGGAACGAACGATCTGTCCGCTTACTTATCCGTCCCAAACGCGATCCAATTTCAAGAAGCACACCAATGGCAAAACGTTCGAGAACATTGCCATGCGCTATTAAAATCTGCCCTTGATCAAATCGAACATATGACCGGCCTACCAGCTGTTTATCAAACTGACTCTTTTTACAGCCAGATGGGTATTACTAGGCTTCCTCAAACGGCTGATTTGCCGTCGTTTAAAAACCAACTGTATGATCAGTTTCTCGTCGAAATCCCCTGTATTCAATGGGAAGGCAATCAATTTATCCGTCTATCGATCCAGGGATACAACACACCGCAAGATATTGAAACCTTACTTACAGCGCTACAGACATTGCTTTGACACAAAGTGAATTTCGCTTTTCTAAGCTGTTTATTTCAAATTTTGAAAACACTATCTAAAATTCTTGCGACCAATTTGGCACGCTTTGAGGACGTTTCGGGAATCTCATTCTAAAGACACTCCCCTGTCCCTCGCCTTCACTTTGCACCGAAATGTCTGCACTCAAAACGTCACAAATTTGTTTAGCTATATGCAGCCCAAATCCAACCCCTCGATGAACCCGGGCGTTTTCAGCCCGATAAAATAATTCAAAAATGTTTTCTTGTTCCTCTAACGGCACCCCTATCCCGCAATCAATCACTTCGATAATGATGCTTTCGTCATCAAATTTAATCAACGCCACAACTGAAGATGGATCATCGCTATATTTAATAGCATTCGTCAACAAATTAACGGTGGCCCGATGGATCAATGAAATATCAGCAACAACAGCTTCTTTTTCATCACTTTGTGAAGAATGACAAATGATTTCTATTCTTGACTCAGAACCTAAGGATTGATAAACGCTGTTTATCAATTCATTACAAAAGGTTCGCTCTTGGTATCTCTGATAAGTTGGTGTTATTGGATATTGGCTCATCTGACCAATAAAGATGGTCTCATTTAATATTTCAGTCAGATATCGTACGGACTCTTGAATATGTCGTAAATGTTTTTCTTTTTTTTCTTCGGTTAATCTTTCACTATAATGCCTTAACAACTCTGACGAGGTGTTCATAACAGTTAGGGGTGTCCGAAATTCATGAGACACGGTTTCAATAATTTGCGTTTTTAATTGGCTTAAATGCTCTGCTCTTTCTAAGGCTTTTTTAAGCTTCTCAGCAAGCTGGATTTCTCGCTTTAACGACTCTTTCAATTCATTAGTGCGCTTACTCAATGAGATAGTTTTTTCGCTTATTTTGCTCTCTAGCTCCAATGACTTTAAGTAAAATATCTCGGCTTCTGTCTTCGCTTTTTCATTTTGATACGTGATATTTTGAATTTGAATTCTGTGCGTTGCATTCCGATTAAAAATAAATTGTTTAATTCTTTGGGCTTCTTGATAATATTCTAAAGCAGTTCTATATTCCCCAGTTTCTTCATATATTTCAGCTAGGATTTCTAGATTTTCATATTCATCATCGCGCGCCAGAATCTCTTTTGCTATTTCAACAGCCTGCTTAGATGCCTCAACCGCATATTGAAATTCCCCTTTGATTTGAGCAAGTCTTGCTCTAGCTTGATGGGCCATAACAAGCCCTTTTTTATCATTGTTTGCTTGAATATCGGCGAAAAATAAGTTGGCATACAGTTCTGCTTTATCAAGGTCGCCTTTTTTAAGATAGGCGAGTGACAATATTGACCCAACAAAGCTTTTTAAAAAGTAGGTGTTTGATTCTTGAATATAGTCGATTACCTGGCAACCAAATTCAATCGCCTTGTCATAGTGACCTGACTTTAGATACGTATCAGAAAGATTATTTCGAACGACATATTCAATTTCAATAAAGTTATGCGTTAGTGCCAGTTGCAGAGCGGAGTGATTCTCCTCTAATGACCTCTCAAATTGACCCAATTCTGTAAAAAGAACGGCGAGGCTTTGCTTCACCATTAATAAAATCATTGGATCTTCTACTTCTCTAAGAATCATTTCAGCTTTCTGGAGATTTTCATAGGCGATAGGGTATTCACCGATACGTGAATATCCTTGGGCAACACGAACGTGGGATTGAGCAAGGAGAAGTGGGTTTTCTTGCTGTTTGGCAAATATTAAGGCGTCTTCGCAAAGTAAAATTGATTCTTTGTAATTTCCAGTAAGCTGAAAACAATACCCTCTGATAAGAAGACTCTCGATAAGCCCGTCATAATAAATATCATGCCCATGCCCAGAGAGCGATAATGTATACGCCTGCAGGCAATCTTGAATCGCTTCTTGTGTATTTGAAAAACGCAGTTCGAAGGCGCGATGAATAATATTGTCGATCTGTTTTCGCCTTTCATGCGCCTTGTCAGGTTGGTTATTCAACGTGTTCAGATTATCTTGGTCACACATGGTTATTACTTTGTATCAAAGATTCTAAATATCCCTTCTCTAGAAATATTCTGACACCTTATGTTCGGGGTATTTTATTCTTCGATTGGGGAAGAAATAGGTATGGCTTGATTAAACTGTGAGAACTTTACTTCCCACACAGAGGGTTCCTCTTCTTCCGGTTCAACAATCACCACTCTGTGCAAATTAAATGTGTCTGTATCGATCCACAATTCTGCTTGTACTTGAGTGGGGCCAATTAACCCATTGCTCATTGTAAATAAACGCTGTCCGTCGATGTTGGCACTTATTTTTTGAAAACGGCCGTTTCCCTCACCATCCAATTGTTCTACTCCTTCCAACTTAACATCTGACATATCATTTTGTAAGATTGATTGAAGCCCCACCTCAGCATCAAACAATACGGTGGGGTCAAAGCCCCAATTGGGTGGTAACACTTCCCATTCACCCGTTAGCGGATTTGTTTGCCACTGTACTTCAGCAATGGTGACAACCTGTACATCTGTAATAAGCCCGGGCCCGATGATTCGTACAATCGCTTGGGCCCGCTCGGGGGCCGTAAAATCTCCTTCTGCACGGCGAAAAACAAACAGATTATCCGGAGGGTCCACGTAAGCAGGCGCACCGTCTCTCTCGATAAAAAAGTGAAACCCAGCCAGCCCATTCATCTGAACTGCCGTATTTTGAATGATTTCTTCTGGGCTAATAACAATTTCTGGTGCAGACGATTCACGACACCCAGCGACAAATAAGAACAATAGTGAGATGTAAAAAATTATTGAAAGCCGCAACAGTTTCATCGAACGCCATTTTACACAATTTGTGATTGTTTGTGAATTTCGTAATTTTCACCGTGTGGGAATAACGTCCTCCCGGTATTATCGCCCTATAGATTTTGAAACGGCCGTTTTGATAGTATCTATCTCATTGCCTGTTGCCAAAAGGCTCAATGATGCGGCAATGAAGAGGACAAAGATGACGATTGAGCACACCTTGGCACCCCCTCAACAAAACGGGTTAAATGGGGCGCATCAACCAAACAAAGAGCTTGCCAAACTACAGCTTTGGCTAGCGAAAAAAATAGAATCATCCTTACCAAAAAATTTCTCAAAAGAAAAAAGCCCAAAAACGATTCAGTTTATTAAAGAACGATTCGATCGCGCCAAGCAACATGCATCCATGCAAATTGCCCCGGCTGATGAACAATCATTCTTCGACGGGCTTGTAGATGAGATTCTTGGGTTTGGGCCCTTGGAAAGAATCCTTAATGATGACGAAGTCACTGAGGTGATGGTTAACCGCGCCGACCTTATTTACATCGAGAAAAAAGGGAACCTTACCGAATCAGGGGTCGAGTTTGTCGATGATGCCCATGTTGAGCGCGTTATCAAAAAAATCGTTGAACCCCTAGGGCGATATGTCGGGCCAGACGTGCCGCTTGTTGATGCTCGTCTGCCAGATGGCTCACGCGTGAATGCGGTCATTTCTCCCTGTGCAATTGATGGCCCGAACATTACTATTCGTAAATTCTCTAAAAACCCTTTTGGAGTTCAAGACCTGATCAATTTTGGCAGTATGAACCAAGATATGGCCAGTTTTTTACAGGCCTGTGTGGTGTCAAAACTAAATGTTGTTGTAGCTGGCGGTACGGGGTCTGGGAAGACGACCCTTTTAAACGTGATGTCTAGTTTTATCCCAGACGGCGATCGTATTGTCACCATTGAAGATGCGGCCGAGCTAAGCCTGTTACAACGGCACGTTGTGCGACTGGAAACAAAAAAACCGGCCCGCGCGGGCGACACGGAAGTGACGATTCGCGACTTGGTAATTAACTCCCTGCGCATGCGCCCTGAACGTATTGTGGTGGGTGAATGTCGCGGTGGTGAAGCTTTAGATATGCTTCAAGCGATGAACACGGGGCATGACGGCAGTTTAACAACCGTTCACGCCAACTCGCCCCGCGATACAATTTCAAGGCTTGAAACGCTTGTGTTAATGGCGGGGATGGACATGCCCCTCTCAGTCGTAAGGCAGCAGATTGTGTCAGCGGTTGATCTAATTGTGCAGCAGGCCCGCCTCCGCGACGGCAGTCGTAAGGTGATTAACATTACGGAAGTCGCCGGTATGGAAGGT
>JBCCFD010000440.1:0-6610 GCA_039029915.1 Chloroflexota bacterium | reverse complement strand
TCTGTGGCAACGAACACAGGTGGCGGTAACCTCTTATTGAACGCTATTGCAGCGGCCGTCATTGGTGGGACCAGCCTATTTGGTGGGAGCGGTCGAGTAACAAGTGCCCTTTTAGGTGCGTTGGTTATTGCCTCTGTTGAAAATGGTATGAGCCTTCTTGGCTTGGCCTCAGGTGAAAAGTTTGTCGTTAACGGTATTGTACTCTTGGCGGCCGTTTTGGTTGATGCTTTTTCACGTCGTAGCCGTCAGTCATCTGGTATTGCGTAAGCTGCACTATTGCTAATTAGTCATTGATAATTGGGTAATGAATAAAACGACGATGATAAAAAGCCTGAAGCGAGTAAGGTTGAAATTACTCTTCACTATTGGATTATTCGTTATTAGTTATGGGTTACTGGCCACAGGTTGCAGTAATGATGCCGCTGAAAAAAAAACGGTTACTTTTACCAATATTGCCCAAGATGTTGGGCTAGATTTCCAGCATGGCTCTTTTCGATGGGAAATGTCAGGAGACCCAGTGGCGATGATGGGGAGCGGGCTATGCTGGTTAGATTACGATGGTGACGGCTGGCTTGACCTTTATGTGGTGAATTCTTATGCCGTTTTGGAATCTGGGGAGTGGGATCGAAACGGTGGAAAGCCAGAAAGTACACTTTATCGAAATGAAAACGGCCGTTTTACCAATGTTGGTGCAGAAACAGGCACCAACTTTCCTATTCGTGGCAATGGCTGTGTGGCCGCAGATCTCAATTTAGATGGCCATACCGATATCTTTATTACAACGTCCCGAGTTAATTTATTGCTTTGGAATAATGGAGATGGCACTTTTAGTGAGGGAGCTGAACTAGCCGGTGTAAACGCTTATGGTTGGCAAACGGCCGTTTCAATTGGCGATCTCAATGGGGATAGCTGGCCGGACATCTTTGTCGCGGGATATGTTGATATTAACAATCAAATCGAAGGCGCAACGATGGGTTTTCCAAATACTAACTACGGTATGCGGGACTTGCTTTATATCAGCGAAGGGCCAGACGAGAATAGGCAAGTCAGCTTTCGCGAGGTCGGTGAAGCGGTTGGCCTTGAAACGGCTGAGTTTGAGTATGGCCTCGGCTCCGTTTTCTCAGATTTTGATGGAGACGGCGATTTAGACCTGTATGTTGCCAATGACACCAACCCCAATCGGCTCTATGAAAATCGCCAATTATTAAGTGACCCGTCCAATATTGGTATTCGCTTTGATGAGATTGGGGCCCAATCGGCAACCAACGATACAAACAGCGGCATGGGGGTTGCTAGTGGAGATATGGATGGAGACGGTCGTTCCGATTTGTTTGTGACCAATATGGGGCATCAGCTTCACTCCGTTTACCAAAATCAAAGCGGTACTGATGTCACTTTTTCCGATTGGGCACCCACAATGGGCATCCCGCAAATTGGGGCTGGCTGGACAGGCTGGGGCACCAGCTGGGCTGACTTTGATTTAGATAGCGATCTAGACCTCTTTGTGGCCAATGGCGCCATCCCCGTACTCGATTTAGAAGCTGACAAGATGCAAGCTCAATTATTTGAGAATTTGACTGCTCAAGAACAGGCTGGACAGTTTTCAGATTGGAGCCAGTCGGCAGGCATTGAGGGGATTGGCCCCATATTGGCACGCGGTAGCGCTGTTGCCGACTTTGATAATGATGGGGACCTCGATATAGCTATCAATCAGACTGGCGGTGAGCTGCTGCTGCTAGAAAATGAGCAGCAGGGTGGTAACTGGCTGATGGTTGATTTAGGAGCTAATGCCAGCGGGGCGGTTGTAACGGCCGTGTTGCCTGATGGCACGGAATTAACCCGTGAAATGCTCACCGGTAGCAGCTATCTCTCCTCTGAAGACCCCCGCTGCCATTTTGGTTTGGGTGAATTCCAGCGTGTGTCCCGCCTTATTATCACTTGGCCGGACCAAACTGAAACGGTACTTCGCCGTGTACGCAGTAACCAGATTATTTCTGCATCTAATTCTTAATTTCACCCAGAATACCTGAAGCTCTAACCTGCAACTTGCTAAAAGAAGCAAAAGATCTATGATTTTTGAAATGTTTTTGCTTCTTGCCTAAATTTCACGCCTTCTTTTTGTGTCGTAACGGTTTTGTAAGCAAATTTCACTCGTTTTCTTAGAATCTCCGACTAAACTCACCATAACAAACATAAAGAAAATGTAAGCTTTATTCCTTTGATGCCGTCTACTGTTCTGTCTATAATCGAACGAATGATGGTAATCAAAATGAACAGAATCTGAAGTTTCATCTACCTTTTGGGCAAAAACTATCTATCAAATTAGGGTAGACGAAACGGCAACTTACATATCCACTTCTTCATAGATAGGAACGAGAATCAGCATGAATACGTATCGGAAAATTGTTTTAGGCATGGTGGCTAGTAACTCAATCGGCGCCTTTTTGATTTTTTTCTATTTTGCAAATATTGACATTGAGTCTTTTAGGAATAATCAAGCTTTTTGGGAAGGGAGCACGGCTGATTGGACAACCTTTACTGTTGTTGTGGTTGTTCTCGCTTTAGTTAGTGCCATTATGGCTGGTTTTTATGGACGAAGGTTGGCACTGTGGGAAAAAGAAATCCAAGATGGGCTGCCCGTTCACAAGCTACCTCCCAATATTCGTCTTTGGGCGCAAGGTTACCCGATTTTAATTGCCGCAATTAGCTTATTAAGCTGGTTGATTGCTGGCCTGTTTTTCTCTCAAGGTGGGCTCGATGGCATGTCAACGACCTTTCAAACTTTTATCCGCACATTTGTGGGAATTGCGATTGTGGGTGGCCTGACAACGGCATCTTTAGTGTTCTTAATAACTGACGCTTTATGGCGCGAAAAATTACCGCTCTTTTTCCCTCACGGTCAATTTAAAAGCCTTTTTCTCCCTCGAATTACAATTCGTTATCGTCTTATCGCTGGGTTTCTTTTAACAGGTTTTGTCCCTCTCCTTATTTTAGCCACCAGTACGCGTAATGGGGCCCTTATGGTTATGCTTTCTGACCAAGACCCTTATGAGCTTGTTGGACAGTTAGAGCGATTGGTCTTGTTTGTAGTTATTGTGGCTTTAATCAGTAATTTCTTTTTAAGCTATTTGACGGCTAGGAGCGTTTTACGACCGTTAAACACCTTGTCCACCGCTATGAGTCAAGTGGCTGACGGAGATCTGGCACATCAGGTTCCCATAACGGCAAATGATGAAGTTGGTGACCTCTCATCTCATTTCAATCAGATGGTCAATCAGCTTAGCCAAAGTCAAAGAATGCGCGATTTATTTGGCCGATATGTGAGCAAAGAGGTGGCTGAGCGAGTTATTTCTGATGGGGCAGATTTAGGTGGAGAAGATGTGGCAGCCACCGCCCTTTTTGCAGATATCCGTGACTTCACCGGTCTTTCTGAGCGGCTGCCCGCTCATCAGGTTGTTGATATCCTCAATCGATACTACACGCACATGGTTGATGCGATTGTGGCCGAAGGTGGTATTGTCAATAAATTTGGCGGAGACTCATTATTAGCCGTATTTGGTGTCCCCATCCGTCAGCCTGATCATGCGCTTCGAGCCGTGCAGGCTGCATGGCGGATGAATCGTGCTTTAGCTGAATTTAATGCTGAACAGCTTTCTCTCGGTCTACCCTCACTCACGATTGGCATAGGTATTTCCTCTGGGGAGATGATTGCTGGAAATATTGGTGGCGAAGCTCGGCTTGAATACACCGTAATCGGTGATCCAGTTAACGTTGCTTCTAGATTAGAATCGCTTACAAAAGAATTTGGTAAAACGATCCTGATTAGTGAGGATACAACCAAGCTGATTAAGAACAGTTCAACTCAATTTGAACCTGTAAAAAGAGTACAAGTTAAAGGAAAAACAGAGCCCAAGCTTATCTATGGTTTGGTTGCTATGTAGAACTAAAATGATTGCGCCCTTCGACAGGCTCAGGGTGCAATCATTTTGATTAATCACTTATTTTTTCGTATTTGCATAGTCGTGAATATACGCCGGAACAGGAACACCTTCTTTAAGCAAGGGATCAACTTCAATCTCACCAAATACAGTGCGCATTGGTAAAACCCCCGCCCAAATATCCAGCTCATAATCTTTCGTATCGTCTCCAGGTGGACCAACCCTAATTTTGGCAGAAGCTGAATCAATCGGAATCGTCACGATCTTTGTGGCTTTGTTTTCACCGGGGGTTGGTTGGCGTGCGTCATCCCAACGGCCAGGGATTAGCTTTTCTGTAAAAACACGTAGTGCTTCCATCTTTTCATCAGGATCTTCAATTAAACGCCCCCTGCCAAACAAAACAGCCGAACGATAATTCATTGAGTGATGAAAGACTGAACGCGCCAAAACTAAACCATCTAGGTGTGTAACAGTAATACAAAGCTCGGCTCCGGTGGCGACATGCTTTAGCATGCGGCTTGTGGTTGCGCCATGGAGCAATATGTTATCCCCTTGGCGAGCATGAATGGTTGGAATAACAATAGGGCGGTCTTCAATGGTCATGCCAACGTGACAAATCAACGAATCATCAACGATGCGATAGACGGTATCTTTGTCATAGTGGCCCCGCTTGGGAATTCTTCTGACCTGATTCAATTTGGTTTTTTCAAATGTGTCCATACTTTCAACCTCTCAGTGGTGAACAAATATTCTTTGATACATGACAGCGCTGTAATGCTTTTGTTCTCCTGTCAGTAAATCACATTCCGTTCTTAGCTTTCTTTGTGTGATTTTCTTAAATTTCGACGCTATCCATTAGGATTTCCAAACTATAGCGTCGAATTGGTATTGTCACAATGTCCAATTGTGGTAAATTTTAGCATACCAATTTTGGAGAAACCTTTGAATCCAACGACTTTAACCGGCATTCATCTGAATCACGATAATAAACGGCCGTTATATCGGCAGCTCTATGATGAAATCCGACATCGGATTTTGACGAACATTATCCAGCCGGGTGAACAAATACCGCCAACCCGACAGCTTTGCCAAGATTTAGCTCTGTCTCGAAGCACCATCGTTGAGGCTATTGCTCAATTAAAAGCAGAGGGCTATCTTGAAAGCTGGGTGGGACGCGGCACCTTTGTCGCCACAACGCTCCCAGAGCGAACGACCGAGGTTGTGAAATCTAACCCAGAGCGACACTTAACGACTGAAAAAAGCGTGGCGCAAATTTCCAGAAGGGGACAAAAATTAACGGCCGCACCGTCCTCGCCCGCGTTCCCGGCGGGGATTTTCCGATCTGGCATGCCAGATCCCATCCATTTTCCATTTAAAGTTTGGCAGAAAATCTTGCAAAAACATTGGTCAGCGCCACAAATTCAAGGTCTCGGGTATGGTAGCTCAGCCGGGTATGACCCATTGCGAGAAACTGTTGCCCATCACGTTCGGCGGACGCGTGGCGTTAACTGTTTGCCTGAACAGGTGATGATTACGGCTGGTGCTCAACAGGCCCTTTACTTGACGGCAAATTTATTGCTCGATCCAAATGACAAAGTCTGGGTTGAAAATCCGGGCTATAACGGGGCGCAAATGGCGTTTAATGCAGCGAGTGCCCAACTGGTGCCTGTGCCTGTCGACCATCACGGTGTGGACGTAAAAGCCGGTCTGAAATTGGCATCCGATGCCAAGCTAGCCTATGTTTGCCCTTCACATCAATATCCGCTTGGTGGTACTTTGCCGCTATCTCGACGACTTCAGCTATTGGATTGGGCAAATCAGGCGCAATCTTGGGTCATTGAAGATGATTATGACAGTGAATATCGCTATAGTGGTCACCCTTTGGCCTCCCTACAAAGTTTAGATAGCCATCAGCGCGTCATTTACATGGGCACGTTTAGCAAAGTTCTTTTTCCGTCTCTAAGACTGGGGTATTTGATTGTTCCACCTCAGCTAGCCGCCTCGTTTGAAAAAGCAAGGGAAGCTGTTGATCGTGGCTCATCGCTGATTACGCAGATGGCGCTCAATGATTTTATGAGAGACGGCCATTTTGCCAGACATATTCGACGCTCACGCGTGCTCTATGCTAATCGTCAGCAGGCACTTATTGAGGCGATTACCAAACTTTGTCCCGATCTTTTTGAAACACGGCCGTTTCCAGCTGGCATGCATTTATTGGGCTGGCTACCTGTGGGTTGGGATGATGTTGAGGCTGCTAACATGCTCTACCCGCTGGGGTTCGCGGCGGCACCGCTTTCAAACTATTCATTAACCCCGCTGGAGCGAGGGGGCTTGCTTTTTGGATATGCGGCTCATGATGAAACAGTCATTTGGGAATCAATTAAGCTAATATCTGAGACATTGGGTAAATAAAAAAATCACGGCCGTATTTTATAAGCGGCCGTGATTTTTTCATTTTAATTGTTCTATTTGAAGAAGATGAAGCAATGTGCTTAATTTAACGTTGCGGTAGAAAATACCACGTGGAACGGCTGACAATAAATCACAATACTTTGAAACTGGCTCAAGTCAACGTCGGCGGGAATCTCATAGTTTTGATTGCCCATATTTCCCTTTAAAGACCCTAAATCGATATAGTCAGTCCCCACCTCATCGCGAGTGAGCGGATTGGG
>JBCCFD010000439.1:0-6656 GCA_039029915.1 Chloroflexota bacterium | reverse complement strand
GCCATCTCATCGTGCGATTTGATGTAATACTCTTGGTCAGAGAAGCGCATCCGCTTTTGTGATTGAACCGTAGCGCCCGTTTGGATACAAAGCAAGACGTCGTGCGGGGTGGCGTCAGAAGCCCGAGTGTAGTGCGTGTCGTTGGTGGCGAGGAAGTTTTTTTCTAGCCCAAAATGGGGGGCCATTTCGATAAGCTTTTTGTTGATGTCAGTCAGTTCTGGAATATGGTGCTCTTGCAGTTCGATGTAGTAGCGCTCTTTGCCAAAGATATCGAGATATTCACCCATCATTTTGTAGGCCAAATCCATGTTGCCATTGAGGATCGCTTGAGGGACCTCTGCCGCCATACAGCCCGTGGTACCAATTAGCCCGTCGCCGTGGCTAGCTAAAAAGGCGCGGTCGATGCGTGGTTTGTAATAATAGCCTTCAAGCTGGGCTGTGCTGGCAATTTTGAGCAGATTGAGGTAGCCCGTTTGGTTTTGGGAGAGCAACAGCATGTGTGCTCGATTTTTATCTTTTTGCGGGTCGCGATCAGTATAGCTGCGGGGGGCCATGTAGGTTTCGATGCCAATAATCGGTTTGATACCGGCGCTCTTACAGGCGCGATAAAAGGGAATGGTGCCGTACATAGCACCGTGATCGGTTAGTGCGATGGCAGGTTGATTAAGCTCAACGGCGCGCTCAACCATTTCGTTGATACGACTTAACCCGTCCAGTAATGAATATTCGCTATGACAATGGAGGTGTACAAATTCTTTGTGGTTATTGCACATGTTGCCCGTTTTCCCTTTGGTTTAGATGGGGTTGCGTATAGCAATTGTTGTACTATCCCGCATGCTTGAAAGTATACCACATTTTTGAGTCGTGAGGTTACTCAGATTGGGCTGATTTTTAGCACAGATGGCAAAGTGTTTGTAAAAGCGTTACCTATTTTTGCTGTATTTGATTGCTGGTTTTCAGAGGAAATGTCACAGGCAAATCTTTTTGTGGCTAGTTTTTTCACTTTTTGGCTGAAAGGGTTTTGACCTGTAAAATTGTCCCGCTATGGATTATCGTATTAATCGATTATCCCCCTATGGGGAGTCAAAGCAATATCACTTGTTTGGACAAGACGATCGCCTGCTTCTTGTGGCCGATCACAACTCGCCTTGGCTCACTGGCCTACCGGGATCGCACGTTCGATTTGGTCGAGCAACAGGTGATGTTGTGGCCTCGATGGATTTGAAAGTGCCCATGCGAACCAAAAACGGCCGTCAACACACCGCTTACGCTATTGTGAAAGATCATGCTGTTTTTGCAATTATAAACAAGCATGTGATTCCTGAAAGAACACCGTACTATGTTGTTGAAGTTGACGGCATTTTGTGGCTAGCTCTCTCCAGTAATGATGAGCCTAAACATTATGCTATATATAATGAAGTGCCCTCAGATTTGTTAGTTTACGATGAACCATCCCAATCTGACTTGCCCAATCCAATTGGTAGTATTTACCATGACATTGGCGACTATGATTATCAGATTGTGATGCCGCCAACCCGTCCTCAAAACCCCGCTTTAGTAGCCTTATCCCTCACATTTTTGATTGATTTAGAATAAGTGCAAACAAAAAGATTCGATGGATAAAAGTAGGTTGATGAATTTTTGTTTGCTTTGAAGCACAGCTCACATCCGTTCCGTACCCAAATACCGTTTTCATTAACGGCCGAAAAAAAGAAAATAGAGAGAAAGAAAATTGGCTATGAAGTGATTACCCCTTTTGATATCACGTATTAGGAGCATCTTATGCGCGCAAATAAAGAAACGAATCAGTTAATGACAGGCGAAGAGTATTTAGATTCGCTCAACGATGGACGTGAAATTTGGTTTGAGGGCGAGGTGATTGATAATGTTGTCGAACATCCTGCTTTTCGAAATGCCGCCCGCAGTATGGCGAGACTGTATGATGCTCTTCACGATCCGAGTTTAATGGATGATTTAACAACAGTCGACAAATTTGGAATCCGAACCCATCGCTTTTTTGCTCCAGCATATTCAGCGGATGATTTGGTTAAATCACGTAAAGCCATTGAAATTTGGCAGCGGATAAATTATGGATGGATGGGTCGGAGCCCTGATTATAAAGCCGCTTTCATGGCACAAATGGCCGAAGGTCACGAATATTACGCACCGTACGGAGAGAATGCCCTTAGCTGGTACAAGGCATTTGCCTCAAAGGGGCTACACATGAATCATGTCTTGATTGATCCCCCAGTAGATCGAGCCAAACCCCGCTCAGATGTTCAGCACATCTACCTCTCCCTTGATAAATCAAATGACAAAGGGATTTATGTGTCGGGGGCGAAGATGGTGGCCACCGGTTCTGCGCTAACGCATGCTACTTTTGTAGGTGTTGGGGCAGGGGCAGCCTCTATTATGAAGCCAAACCAAGACGAAGATTTAGCGCTCGTGTTTATTGCTAAAATGAATGCGCCCGGACTCAAGATGATTAGCCGCCCCTCTTATGAATTGAAAGCAAATAGCCCCTTTGATGCCCCTCTGGCGAGCCGTTTTGATGAAAACGACGCGGTTATGGTGTTTGAAAACTGCTTCATTCCTTGGGAAGATGTTTTGATCTATCGTGATGTTGAAAAAATAAAAGGATATCAGCCTGCATCTGGTTTTTTTAATCGATACAATTTGCAAGCCGCCACGCGATTGTATGTTAAGCTAGAATTTTGTATTGGGCTGTTGATGAAGGGGACAGAAGCATCAGGGACGCATCAGTTTCGGGGTGTGCAGGCGGCTATTGGTGAGCTTATTGGCATACGCAATGTAATCTATGGCCTAACAACAGCCATGGTGTATGAGCCTGAACCGGGTATCGGGGATTCAGTTGTGCCTAGTTTGCAGATGGCCGCGGCAGCCCGAATATACGGTACGAGCTGCTGGACCAACATTCGCCATCTTTTTGAAACCACATTAGGTGGAGCGCCAAGCTATACCATTTCTGGGGTAAAAGATATGCACGCGCTGGGATTGTCTAATATTATTGATACCTATTATCAAGGTACAAATTTATCGGGACGGGAACGGATCAAGCTGTTTAACCTTGTATGGGATGCGCTTTACTCTGAATTTGCTGGACGGCACTGCCTATATGAGCAGAATTATGCCGGTAGTAAAGATATTCAGCGCATCAATACGCTTCAATTTGCGACGATGCGCGGCGAAACGGAAGCGTACAAAGGGCTCGTTGATAAAGCGATGTCTGATTATGATGCCAATGGTTGGATCAACCCTGTTTGGCAGCGAGAGTCGGTTGTTGAAAACACGTAGGCTTGCAAAAAAGAGAACTGAGTTTAGTGTTCTAAAAATTTCTAAATTGAAAACCTTGTTAGATAAACGCTTCGGAACCCCGAGGAAACGGAAAGCGCTTGCCAATATTTAATGCCAAAAACATCTTTCCGTTTACCGAATCGACTTCAATGAGCTTAGCCTGCGCGGACCTTAGGATGGTTGTCTATGAATCGCCCCAAAAATATACTGTTTGTACTGTGTGACCAATTGCGCTGGGATTACTTGTCCTGTTATGGGCACCCCTATCTGCACACGCCGAATATTGATTGGCTGGCTGAAAATGGGGTTCGTTTTGATCAAGCGTATGTTCAGTCGCCAACGTGTGGTCCTTCACGGGCCAGTATCATGACCGGGCGCTACATGTCGTCGCATGGCACAATGAACAACACGGATCCAATTCCTCTGAGTGAAAAATTGATGGGTGAATATTTACGGCCGTTAGGCTTAAAAACGGCCGTTGTGGGCAAAACAGACCATCGGCCAGATGTTCACAGCATGACCCGTTTAGGCATAGACATCGATAGTGAATTGGGACAAAGAATTACTTTCCGCGATTTTGATCCCTACGATCGCGATCTGGGCCTGCACACTCATGCTACCGTGAATCCAGAATTGAAGTACAACAAATACCTAAACGATCACGGCTACGACGGTGAAAATCCGTGGCAAAGCTGGACCCAGGCAGTTGTAGATGAGGATGGCAATATTCTGGATGGGCAAATTTGGAGCAACATCAAATATCCGTCTCGACTACCTGATGTGCACAGCGAATCTGCTTACATGACCAACCGAGCCATTCAATTTATGACGGAGATGGGGGACGCCCCGTGGTGTTTACAGCTGGGTTATTACAAGCCGCACTGGCCTTATGTGGCCAGCGAGCCTTACCACAACATGTATCCTGCCCAAACGCACCTCCCGGTTAATCGTGGTGACGACGAGTTAGATGGGCATCCATACCTTAAAACTTTCCAAAATTTGCGCTTGAGCACGGTGTTTAATCGCAAAGGTGCCCGGGAAATGGTGGTAACGGCTTATATGGGCCTCGTGAAGCAAGTTGATGACCATTTTGGTAGATTACTGGCGTTTATGCGTGAAAATAGCCTGTTAGAAAATACGATGATTGTGTTTACAAGCGATCATGGTGACAATCTGGGTGATCATTGGGCGGGGGAAAAAGATTTACCGCACGATTGCTCAACACGGGTGCCGCTGCTAATTTATGATCCATCATCTGAGGCTAATGCGACGCGAGGGGTGGTCGAAGACCGTTTTGTTGAACTGATTGATATCTTGCCAACGTTTATTGAAACCGGTGGTGGGGCTGTTGCAGAGCACCAGCATAAGCTGGAGGGGCGGTCACTGTTGCCACTGCTTCATAGGCATCAAAATGTTGAGTGGCGTGACGCCGTTTTTTGTGAATTTGATTATTCACACAGAGATTTAGGGAAATTGCTCGAGGTTGGCATTGATAAAGGTCGGGGGTATATGATTAGAAACGGCCGTTTTAAATACGCTATCTTTGAAGGGTTTGAGCAACCTATGCTGTTTGATATGCAAGAAGACCCCCATGAGCTTATCGATCTCGGCACCAGCTCAGCGCACCAAGCCATTCGTGCAGAGCTGCGTGAACAGTTATTTCGCTGGCTACGCAATCTAAAACACCGCACGACCGTTACACCTGATGAGCTGACGTGGCGCTATGGGGTTGAGTTTGAAGATAAAGCTAGGATAACGATTGGCTGGTGGGAAGATGATGAGGGGCGGAATTTTTAGATTTTAAGCCGTGAGCTATAAGCTATTGCTCACAGCTTATAGCTCACGACAGTTTATTCAGTTTGCCCACTGGCCTCTAATAGCAAAGGCACCACAGATTCCCCGTTGAGCTTGGGGCCGCTGGTGTGGAGATGACAGCGTACGGTGCCGCCGTCGTTAACGGCCGTTACGCTAGGCATCTCATCATGACAGACGTCCATCACCAAGGCGCAGCGGTTGGTGAATGGGCAGCCTTTTGGCAAATTAGCTGGGCTGGGGGGTTCTGCATCCACATGGTAAATGCGGCGTACTTCTGCGCGCCGCTTTTGACGTTCTGGGTCAGGAATCGGCTCAGCGGCTAACAGCATGGCAGTATATGGATGTGCCGTTTCACCATAAACACGTTCAGAAGGGCCAGTTTCCACCAAATATCCGAGATAAAGCACCCCAATATCGTGGCTAATATGGCGAACTACTGCCAAATCGTGTGCAATAAATAGATAAGACACGCCCGTTCTGTCTTGAATTTCTTCGAGCAGATTAATAACCTGGCTTTGTATGGAGACATCAAGTGCGCTGGTGGCCTCATCACAGATAATCATATCTGGCTCAACGGAAAGCGCTCGAGCAATGGCTACGCGCTGACGTTGCCCTCCAGATAACTCGTAGGGAAAGCGCTCTAAGAAATGACGACCCAGACCGACCTGTTCAAGTAAATCACCCACAATTTGATCTCTGTTGGCACCCGCTTTAATCCCGCGATGCTGGGTAATCAACTCGCCGACAATTTCACCAACGACGTGGCTTGGGTTTAGAGAAGAGTAAGGGTCTTGAAAGACAACCTGCACCTGTTTGCGAAAAGATTTGAGATCACTGCCTTCAATGTGGGTGACGTCTTGACCATCTACCATGATCTTGCCGTCTTTTGACCCGACTAAGCGCAAAATGGTTCGGGCTACGGTTGATTTACCGGAGCCTGATTCACCAACAAGGCCAAAGGTTTTTCCTTTTTCGATGCCAAAGGAGATGCCATTAACCGCTTTAACTGGTGGTTTAGGGGCACGGAATAGTTGCCGTCGGGCTTCAAAGTGGACGTGTAGGTCTTCAACTTCAATGTAAGCGTCTTTTACCATTTTTCCTCCAAGAGGTTCTATACATGAGGTATTGTGTATTGTTGTGTTTTGTTCTCTATCTTCTCTATTTTATTATTATGCCTTAAATATTTAGAGTGCCAACACCTTTCCTGGGTTTAGGATATTTTGCGGGTCGAGAGCCTGCTTAATGGTTCTCATCACGTGGAGCGCTTCTTCACCATGCTCTTGAGCCATATATTTTTGTTTGCCAATGCCAATACCGTGTTCTCCGGTGCAGGTGCCTTCTAATTCAAGCGCTTTATGAACCATTTTTTTGCCAAGTGCTACAGCTCTGGCTTTTTTCGCTTCATCGGTGGGCATGAAATGGAGGCCACAGTGCATATTTCCATCCCCAGCGTGTCCGATGATACGGCCGTCAAACCCATATTCGTGTATTTGCTCCTGACAATAGGCAACTAGCTGAGGAAAATT
>JBCCFD010000438.1:0-6676 GCA_039029915.1 Chloroflexota bacterium | reverse complement strand
CCACCACCCGGTTTTTCGTAAATATGGTTTGTTTCGTTGCCGAAGTGACTTTTCAACATGCTGTCCATCAAATTCACGCGACGGCCGTATATGGCCTTGAGCCGGTTTAAATAATCCTCCTGTAGGCCAAGCTCGATCATGCTGGTGACAATATTGCTGGTGAAATGATTGAGTCCACCCCCGCTAATCAATACGCCTAGCGTGGCTAGTTGCTCAATAAATTTTGGGGCCGTTTGAATCCAGCCCAGGCGCAACCCGGGAGCCAATATTTTTGAGAAGGTGCCAACTGAAAAGACGGTTTCAGCATCGATAAGATCGCCAAATGGGGGTGGTGGTGTTTCTGAATAACCTAAGAGTTGATAAACCTCATCAGCCACAATGTAGAAACCTAAGCTCTGGCTTAGTTGAACGAGCTGTTGCTTATCTTCAGCCGAGATGCTGTGAGTGGCTGGATTTTGAAATGCAGGAATTGTGTAAAAAAACTTGGGCTTGTGTTTTTTAACGGCATCTTCGATGGCCTCAAAATCATAGCCGTTTTCCTTGAACGGCACGCTGACAACGTTGAGATGTCGGTCTTTAAATATTTGATAAACTAAAAAATAAGTTGGTTCCTCTACAAGGACGGTATCGCCAGCCTGTGTGAGCAAGGTGCACAGCAAGTCTAACCCGTGACTGGCGCTTCCCGTCGTAAATAAATGGGCAGGATTGACCGGTTTGCCATAATTTTTGCTGAGTAAATTGGCAAGCGCTTGCCGAAAGAAGCCGTCTCCTGATTCATATCCATAATTGAGTAAATCGCAATCTCCCTTGGCTAATCGATGAGCAGCGGCTTGCTGCATTTCTGCAAGGGGCAGTACGGTTGGGTCAGGTTGTCCAATGCCAAAGTTGATGATTCCTTTTTGAGGCAATATCTGAGTAGTAAACGGTTGGTTATTCACGATTTTCTCCTTTGTGGTCAATCTATGATAGCTTCGGGATATGGGGGTGGCAAGATAACCAAGCTTGTTCTGAATCTATGATAGAATTATTCTTGTGAATTTTTCACTGTCCTTGTTTGGCTCATTTAAGATTTGGTCTGACTCTGGCGTCGTTATGGCTCATGTACTTGAACGGAAAACGCGAGCTATTTTGGCCTATCTTGTAGTGACGCAAAAGTTACATCATCGCCGGGCGCTGTGGCGCCTTTTCCTAGAAGAAACGAAAAACCCAGCCGCATCGTTTCGATGGCATTTAAGCCGAATTAGGCGTCAGTTTGGGGACAATGTGCTTATTACGGACGGAGATGAGGTTGGGGTCAATACGGCCGTTCTTACTTCTGACCTGTTTATCTTCCAAGAAGTTATGCAGCAACCTGAATCTTATTCTCTCGGTGAGATTAAAACGGCCGTTTCTCACTATGCCGGTGATTTTCTAGATGATATTACGCTTAGAAACTCCCCTGAGTTTGATTTGTGGGTGCTGGGAGAGCGAGCCCGCTTGCAACAGCTTTTTGAACGAGGCTGCCTGTATTTGGCTTACCAGCTCATTCAAAACAATCAATTTGATGATGCTCTGCCAGTGGCTCAACGACTCACCCAAATCAACCCTTTGCTAGAAGAAGCGCACTACCTGCTCATTTGGCTATATGCCACAGTTGGTCAGCCTCAAACTGCACTTACTTTGTTTGCTCAATGCCAGCGGCTCCTGGCAGAATTAGCGGTTGAGCCATCACAAAAACTAGTTGATTTAAGAACGGCCATTAGTGACAATCTTCCGCTGCCAAATCTCCAAACACACCGAGCCAGTGCTCTCACCCCAGCCGACCGTGCCTTTGACCCTCTGTTTGTTGGGCGTGAAGCGGAACTGCAGCAGGTGAAGGACTTAATTGCGCGTCCGGCTTCGCACACAGTTTTGGTAGAGTCCGCTGCTGGTCTGGGAAAGACTGCCCTGATACAGCAATGTCTGAACCAATCCAGAGATCCCATATTAAAAGGGAATTGTTATGAATCAACTCGGAGCATTTCTTATCAGCCTTGGTTGCCGATATTAGAAAATCAATATGAGCAGCTTACCAGAGCGCAAATTCAAAGGATTCCGGCCGTTTGGCAAAGTCAGCTTGCTAAACTGCTTCCACATCGGTTCAACGCGGTCAATACGTCATTCGACGCCCCTGACCAATTGTACCGAGCTATTGCTTACCTGCTTTTGGAGGTAGACCAGCGCTCAAAGATTGTATTTATTGAAGATTTACACTGGGCAGATGCTGGCTCCCTTGAGCTGTTCAAATATTTAACTGCCTACCACTCATCGGTGACTCTTTTTTTGTTCGGTTCGTACCGTACCGAGGAGATTGCCTCTGATTCCTCACTTCTCAAGTTGCCTTCACAGGCGAACGTAACCGTCGTGACATTGCTGCCAATGACCGTGAGCGATATTGAAAAATTGGTTAAACATGATTTACCGTTAATTCAAGGGGATGTGGCTGCCTTTGTTCAGAAAATTGCAGAAGATACGCGAGGGAGCCCGCTCTTTGTGAAAGAGATTCTGCATGAACTCATTGGTTATGATTACCTGCCAGACGCGTTGCCTATTCCAAAAAGCTTGCAAACGATTACGACGCATCGCCTGCAGCGTATACCGAGCAGTAGCCGTCAGGTGTTGGAAGCGATTGCTATCTTGGATCATCCCGCCCAGTTTTGGGTGGCTCAACAAATCAGCAATCGAACTGAGGGGGAGACGGTTCTTGGCATTGAAGACGGCTTGAATTGGCATCTTTTGGTTGCTAGACCTGCCGCTGAATTTGATTTCTCACACCAGCTTATTCGACAGGTAATCTTAGGGGAATTGGGACCCATTCGACGCCAGCGGCTGCATTTTCGAGCTGCTGATTGTTTTGCAGGTCAGCGGGTACCCTCGGCAACGCTCGTTTATCATTGGGAACGGGCTGGGGAGGCTGAGAAAACGGCCGTTTATGCCCTAAAGGCAGGGGACGAAGCGGTTAAAAAAGTGGCTGTTGATGAAGCTATCTCCTTTTATGAAAAAGCGCGACACCATTTTTTAGATGATGATACTCAAAATCAATATGAGGCAACCTGTCGATTGGTTAAATTGTTGTCTGAAGCGTCGATGCTTGAAAAACTACCTCGATATTTAGAAGAGCTTGAAAATCTTGCTTTCGAATTGGATCAGCCGAAGCAGTTGGCTGAAACGGCCGTTTTTAGGGCACAGTTTCATACCGTTGGCTCACAGTTTGATGCCGCACAGCAGGCCGTAGATGATGGATTAGCTTGGGCAGAGGCGGGGGGTGAAATGGGGTTTGAGACTGAATTGCGACTACTTCAATCAACGATTTTCCTGAATCAGGGACGCTATGATTTGGCTCGGCCCAATATTGAAGCGGTGTTGAATTGGTATCAAAAACAAAGAAATCGGCAGGGGCAGATCAAGGCAATTGTGTCGTTGAGTAATATTCTATTGAATCAAGGCCATCAACACGAAGCCATCAAATTACTAAATCAGGCCATTAAATTAAGTCGGCAAATTAAAGATCCGTTTGCAGAAAGCAAAGCCATTTCTCTGCTGAGCCATGCTCATTGGAATTTAGGGAACTATGAAGAAATCGAACGTATTTCTCAAGATGGCATTGCCCTGTCTGAAAAAATTGGCGATAGATCCACGTCTGCCCGGTTTTACAACAGTTTGGCGGGTGTTTATATTCATCGCTTTGATTACGAGCTTGCCATTGATAATTACCAAAAAGCGCTGACGATTTGTGAAGCCCTCAACATTGTGTCAGGCATCGCAGTCTATAACAATAATATCGGTGCAACCTACATGAGCTTGAAGGATACTAAGCGAGCTTTTGCTTATTTGGAAACGGCCGTTGAATCGGCCAAAAAAGCAAATAATCCTCGCCTTGAAGCTTTAGCGCTGTACACTTTGGGACACACTTATCGGATGCAGGCTAATCATAGCCGTGCCAAAGAAGTCTTTGCAGAAGCGTTAGAAATTCGCCGTCAGATTGGATTAGCGGGTCAGGTTTACATCACGCTTATTCAGCTGGTGCAAACATTGCTCGACTTAGACGATAATACAACTGTAAAAGAGGTGTTTTTAGAAACACAAGCACAGTTTGAGGTCCAAAAAGATGAGCTTTCCCAATATTCACACCGATTGTTCCATTTTATTGCGTATCAATATTTTGAAAGAGAGGGGAATGTGAAGCTTTTAAAAGAGCACATTCAGCAGGCTTATGATCTGTTTCAAGCTCATTTGGCCCCCCTTGATGAAGCGGGCCAAACTCGCGCCTTAGCTGATGAGAATAATCAGGCCCTCATTTCAGCTTGGCAAAAACATTTAGCCTAAGTGCAAACAAAAAAGATTTGATGAATACAAGCGGGTTGATGAATTTTTGTTTGCTTTGAAGTACAGCTCAGAGCGCTCCTTGCCCATTAAGATAGTTTTGGCTGTACTTAAGTCCAAACAAAAAAGATTCGATGAATACAAGCGGGTTGATGAAATTTTTTTGTTCGCTTCGCCGCACAGCTGTTGCAGGGAAAAATCATGTCTCAAAAAGAACAGTTACAATCAGACCAGTTTGAACTTTATGATCTTTGCGTGGTTGTTGAGAAAATTGAAGGAAATTGCACTTGTCAGATGGCCGTTGGGGATGCGTTTGCGATGAAAGGTGGCAAACTGTCGCTGCCGGACCAGCCTGACTTTTGTCTTTATGCGCTACAGGCGGCTATCCCCCTTTTGCCGGCCAAGCAGAGGCTGAACGATCCGGTGGATTGGATGGAGACTGACACCCGTGTTACCTGTCCCGATCCTGCCTGCCGCCTCATTATGCGTATTGACCGGACTGGTAAACGGGTTTTGAATCATGACGATGTGAGCCCTGTGCCACTGGTTGATATTGAGAGTGAAGATTAAGCTCATGTGATCGGAACGCTTAATTGAGTTGATTTTCTCTATAGATGATAAATAACCCACCGCCAACGATGAAGATTAGCCCAACGATTGTTGTGACTGAGGGTATTTCCTGCCAAAAAATAAAGCCAAACAGAATGCCGTAAAGAATTGAAAAGTATTCAAAAGGAGCCAAGATGGCAACGGCCGTTCCCCCGTACGCACCGGAAAGCATCACCATCCCTACCCCCCAGCAGAAAGCTAAACCAATGATAATTAAAACATCTTGGACAGCAGGTTGGGGCCATTTTTTGGTCAAAAACTGAATGCTGGGATGAACACTGTTGAAATTGACGGCTGCAAAAATGGGGCTAAAGATTAGTGAGGCGATGAGATAAACGGCCGTTGTGTAAAAAGTTGTGGAAAGGCCAGGCTCATCTAATTTTCGAGTCAAAATAATGCTTGTAGCATATGCCAAGGCGGCTAAGACCGCAAAAACAGTTGCTGGATTAAACGACTCCCCACCGGGCTGAATAATAATGAGCACTCCAAAAAAACCCATAATAATGGCAGACCAGCGCCGCCAACCCACCGCCTCGCCCAGCATGGGGACAGACAAAGCCGCAATAAACAAAGGCCCAGAAAAGAAAACAGCCAGCGTTAAACTAAATGGGAGTGCTGCTAATGCCAAAAAGTAAAATAAATAAGCAGAAAACATCATAAAACCACGCCAAAACTGGAGCTTTAAGTTACTGGTTTTTGGTATCCGTATACCCCCATTAAAATGTAAAATGCCAAATACAATTGGAATTGTGAAGAGAGTCCGAATGAGTACAATTTGCAGCAGCGCAAAATCACCGCTCATGAGTTTGATAATCACATCTTGAACTGAAAAAATAAAAAAAGCGGTTAATAAAAGGGTGATGCCCTGTAAGGAATTTCCTGTACTTGATCGGATCTTTGATAAAAGGTTCATGCGCTTTTACCCTGTCTGTAGGAGTGTGGTATATCGCTGTTTCTCACGATATACAGTTTATTACACAAAGGGGATTGATTACCCCGCCGCTTGGGGCGAGAAAAATTCAACTTATCTTTCGTTGCCCTGTTCGCTTATGGCGGGACAGGTCATTTGGGAAGTTTAACGAGGGTAAAGTTGAAAGGGTATGGGCGCACAGCACATTGTTTTAAAGGAATAATGCTGTGGTTTTGTGCAATATAAAGCGGGGCAATCAGTGAGAATGCGCCGAACTGCCCTTTGGGGGGTGCATAGCATCCTGTGTACAAGTATCGATCATCACACCTGATGATCGATACTTGCACATGGGGTTAATTGGTTAAGGTGACGATATTGGCGTGGACCGTGTATTGGCCCAGTACGCGTTCAATTTCGGTTCTTAATTTATCAATTTCGACACCTTCCGTTGGTGTGACATTGACGGTTGCGATGGTGCCTAAGCGTTTGTCCCCTTCAGCAATCACCTCAACACTTTTGACGCCCTCAATTTGATTTACTTCTGCTTCGTACACGTCTTTGACCTGTGAACGTGTAAGGGCCGGTTTAAAGATTTTGCCAACGGCCGTTAATGGGATTTCATCAAGCACATAGATGCGTTTGGGGACTGCTGCGCGCTCACCAATGTTTTGTTTGGCAAATTCTAATAGCTCTTCTTCAGTTGCCGTTTGGCCAGGCTTGAGTTCAACGTAAGCGACTGGCATTTCACCAACCCGAGCGTCAGGTCGTCCAACCG
This sequence comes from Chloroflexota bacterium, assembly GCA_039029915.1. Lineage (GTDB taxonomy): Bacteria > Chloroflexota > Anaerolineae > Promineifilales > Promineifilaceae > QQUD01. The sequence continues at coordinate 41 of JBCCFD010000438.1, read as the reverse complement.
CGGCCGCTAACGCAACGGCGGGGTGCGTGTGGAGCGGCTCT
>JBCCFD010000437.1:0-6738 GCA_039029915.1 Chloroflexota bacterium | reverse complement strand
TCGACTCTGCTGGCAACAACGCTTTGAGCGCTGACTTTGACGCTTCTGACATCGTTCAACATGGTTACGGTGCTGACTACCCAGGTTCTGGCGCTTACGGTCAAACCGTATTCTCAATGTTTGCTGCTTCTACCGGCTGGAGCTTTGTTGACGGCCTTTACGCCACTGAATACAACTACGCCGACCAACGCTTCATCGATACCATGCAGTGGTTCCAAAACAGCCTAGTGGCTGGCACAATGGCACCATATGAAGACCAAGCTAGCTTGGGTAACTCTGCTGCTTTCGCCGCTGGCAACAACGCTATGACCACTGACGGCTCTTGGATGATTGGTTTCTACTCAACCATCGAAGACAAGAATGTTGGTTTTGCTCGCTTGCCAATTGGTCCTGAAGGTCGTAAATCGATGTTCAACGGTTTAGCTGACTCAATCTGGTCAGGCACTGAGCATCCTGAAGCCGCTTGGGAATGGGTCAAATACGCTGCTTCTCCTGAATGTGAAGCGATCGTTGGTACCTACGGCGTGGTCTTCCCAGCAACTGCTGAAGGTGTTCAAAATGCACTCAGCGTTTACGCTGACCGTGGTTTGGATGTTTCTGCCTTTACCGAACAAGCTTTGGAAGCAGGTGGCACCTTCCTCTTCCCCGTGACTGACAATGCGTCTCAAATTGCTGACATCATGGTAGAAGCTTTGGATGCAATTTACCTAAACGTATCTCGGGCTGAAGACATTTTGCCAGCGGCTAACGATGCTGTGAATGCAACGTTTGATAATTAACGGCCGTACTCACACTGCATAGATAGTTTGTTATAAGTGATAAGTAAAAAGTGAAAAGTTCTGCTTTTTACTTATCACTTTTTTTGTCTTTTCTTTAGGTCATTCACAAAAACAGGATAAAACCATGCGTTGGATTGTTTGGGCACTAGTGGCAGTGCTGTTTATTTCTGCCTGCCAAATCAATAATTCATCTGGTGAAATGGAAGTAGAGGGCGTACCGATTTCGTTACAAACGGCCGTTTATAACGAGCAGCAGTGTGCTGGCAAATTTATCTCCCACGAACTCAACCACATCACCAAAAACGCCGTCGAGCCAATCGACATGTACGACAGCAACGGGGCGGGGCTTGCCATTAACGACCTTGATAATGATGGCGACCTAGATATCGTTCTGGCCAATTTAGCGGGCGAAAACAGCCTCTTCTGGAATGAAGGCGGCCTCCAATTCACACAACAAAACTTCCCTCATGGAAGCTCACGGGCCGTCTCCATCTTAGACCTCAACAATGACGGGTTTAACGACATCGTCTTCACAATGCGCATTGGCAGACCGCTGCTCTGGCAACACACTGGTGAATCTTCAAACTTTCCTTTTGATCGCACATCGTTAGAAGGAGTTGAAGAGTACGCCTACGCCATAAATTGGGGAGATTTAGATCAAGATGGCGACCTAGATATCGTTACCGGATCCTATGACACATCACTAGAAAAAGAGCTAAGGGACACCTTTATGTTTGGCCCCGGCGCCGGCGTCTTTATTTTCACAAATGAAGATGGCACATTTACGAGCGAACGCCTTGCAGAAACATCACAAGCGTTAGCGATTCAACTATTAGACATTAACCAAGATGGTCTAAAAGACATTCTTGTGGGAAACGATTTCATTACGGTTCGAGACAACTACTGGTTAGCTAAGACAGATGGCAGTTGGGAAACGGCCGAACCATTCAACACCACAACTGAAAACACCATGAGCTACGACATAGGAGATGTCAACAATGACGGCATGATGGAGCTTTTCGCCGCGGATATGCATCCGTTTGCTGATGATGAAGAAACCAATGCCGCCTGGACCCCCGTCATGGAGCTTATGATGGCTGCTCACACCCCAGTCGAAGGGGATCCGCAAATTATGGCTAATGTCCTCCAAGTGCGCGACAGCTCGGGCCAATTTATTAATTCAGCCCCTAATATGGGCGTCGATGCAACGGGCTGGAGTTGGTCAACCAAATTTGGCGACCTTGACCACGACGGCTTTCTTGACCTCTATAGCGTTAACGGCATGGCTTCCTTTGAGACTTTTGGGCATTTGCCAAACTACACGCTGGTGGAAGAAAATCAAGCTCTTAAAAACGACGGAAGCGGCAACTTCCACGCTATGCCTGAATGGGGTCTGAATAAAACGGCCGGTGGACGCGGGATGAGCATGGGTGATTTAGACAACGATGGTGATTTAGATATTGTTGTCAACAACTTGCTGGACAAAGCATATGTTTTGGAAAATCAACTTTGTGGTGGGGCTAGCCTTGAGGTTGATCTCCAGTGGCTTGACAGCCAAAATATTGCCGCAATTGGCGCCACAATCTCACTAATCACCGAAGAAACGACGCTTGTACGAGATGTTAGAGTAAACAGCGGCTACCTCTCGGGTGATCCAAGCCGCATTCATTTTGGATTTCCCGCAGATAGCCAATTACAATCTTTAGTTATTGAATGGCCGGATGGAGAAACAACAGCGATTCATGGCATTGAGGCAAATCAAATCATACAAATTGAAAGGGATTCAGAATCTTAGAAACAAATTCTGGATAAATAGGTGTTGAAATGGCAAAAATCACATTCATAGGCGCAGGCAGTACCGTTTTCGCCAAAAATTTAATGGGCGATATTCTCAGTTATCCAGAACTGAGCGAATCGACACTTGTCTTACATGATATTGACGAAGAGCGTTTAGAAACATCAAGAATCGTTGCCCATAAAGTGACTGAAGCGTTAGGCGTCAAGCCAAAAATTGAAGCGACCCTAGATAGGCGTGAATCGCTAGATGGCGCTGACTATGCTATTGGCATGTTTCAAATTGCAGGCTATGAACCCGGCACAACCACTGACTTTGAAATACCTAAAAAGTATGGTCTGCGTCAAACAATTGGGGATACTTTAGGCATTGGTGGCATTATGCGTGCATTACGCACAATTCCCGTGATGCTTGAAATGTGTCGTGACATGGAAGAACTTTGCCCAAATGTCACCTTCCTACAATACGTCAACCCTATGGTGATGAACTGCTGGGCGATCAAACGGGCCACAAAAATAAATACGGTTGGATTATGCCACAGCGTTCCTCATACAGCCGAGGCGCTTGCCTATGACATCGGTGTGCCTATTGATGAAATCAATTATGTTGTTGCAGGCATTAACCATATGGCGTTCTTTCTTAAATATGAACGTGAAGGGGTTGATCTTTACCCCAAAATTCGTGAATTTATGCTCGCTCGTGAAGAGGATGGCAATTGGCCCATTCGCTGGACGGATAGCCAGATGGTGGACCACGTTCGCTACGAGATGTACAAGCGTTTAGGTTATTTCGTTACAGAGTCAAGTGAACACTTTAGTGAGTATGTGCCTTGGTTTATTAAACGCGATCGCCCCGATTTATTGGAAGAGTTTAGCATTCCACTGGATGAGTACATTACGCGCTGCATTCGTCAAATAGCGAATTGGGATGATTTACGCACCGAACTTGAGAAGCCAGATTCTAAGATTGCCGTCATGAAGAGCGTTGAATATGGCTCACAAATCATTCACGCGATGGAAACGGGTCAAACTCAGCGAATCTATGGCAATGTGCCAAATGACAACATTATTACAAACTTACCCTACGGTGTCCCGGTTGAAGTTCCCTGTCTCGTCGACAAAAATGGGATTCAACCGACCGTCATTGGTGACATCCCCCCCCAATTAGCGGCATTAATGCAAACGAACATCAATGTACAATCCTTAACTGTCGAAGCAGCGTTGACAGGAAAGCGTGAGCATATCTACCACGCCGCAATGCTAGACCCACACACGGCTGCGGAACTTTCATTAGAGCAAATTTGGTCTTTGGTGGATGATTTAATTGAAGCGCACGGCGATTGGCTACCTGAATATCACTAAACATTTTTTTATTAGAGGCAGCATATAGGGCGCTGAGGAAATCTAAAATGTGATTTTCTCAGCGCTCTTTGCATTATACTTCATATTATTATTGAACGCTTTATCGAGACCTATCAACAACAATTCTCACCGCTGACGGAGTTCATTTTGAACCACACAGATCATGTCCGCCTCATTCGAGATGGTATCCCCACCGGCAGTCGGGTATGGGGGGATTTTGGATCGGGTCGGGGTGCTTTTACGCTTGCGCTGGCTGACATTTTAGGTGAGCACGGGGAGATTATCTCCGTCGATCAAGATCGATGGGCATTGCATCAACAAAAACGGACCATCAACGGCCGTTTCCCGCACGCCAAAATGACCTATATTCGCCAAGATTACACCAAACCCCTCAAAAATATGCCACCACTCGATGGGCTTGTAATGGCGAACACGCTTCATTTTCATCAAGGAGAAAGACGGCTTAACCTATTGCGCTTGATACAGGGATATTTGAAGGTAAACGGCCGTTTAATCGTCGTGGAATACGATACAAATCACGGCAATCGATGGGTGCCCCATCCCATGACCTTTCAAAGCTGGCAAGCTATCGCCAGCGAGGCTGGATTTTCACAAACCACCTTGCTCACCACCCACCCCAGCAGTTTTATGGGACGCTTTTTCAGCGCCGTTACTGTTATTTAAAAGATTCTTTTTACCGAATCTTCAGTCCTAAAACACACCACTTCATCCCCAATCCCCAATCCCCAATCCCTAATCCCTGATCCCCATATCCCCAAAGGCTTGGTAAAATAGGCACCTAATTGTTTGGAGTATTGTTATGTCTTTGTCTTTGGTGCCATATTTAGCGGCGTATATTCCGAGAGATCGCGTTGAGTCGATCTTATCGAAACGGCCGTTATCCCACGATGGGGTGGCGCTCATTGCCGATATTTCAGGGTTTACCAAGCTGACAGAGGCTTTAACTAAGAATCTTCAAGCAGATCAGGGGGCTGAAGAGTTAACAAGAGCTCTTGAATCTGTCTTTGAGCCGCTCATCGAAGAGGTTCATCAGTTCCAAGGCAGCGTCATAAAATTTGGTGGAGATGCCCTTATCGTTTGGTTTGGTCGCGAAAAGCGACAGCGTCGCAAAACCGTTTTGAACATGGCCTTAACCTCCGCTTTGCGCATGCAGGACGTGATGGAAAAACACGGCCGTATTCAAACCCCTATAGGTCCAGTTTATTTACAAATGAAGATTGGACTCGCTTATGGCCCAGTCAAACGAGTTAACCTTGGACAAGGTGATGTTGGCTTTGAGGACGTCCTGGCAGGCAATACGCTTGATTTAATGGCTGATGCAGAACATCATGCTGAACCAGGTGATATTGTCATCTCGCCAAACTCACTTCCTTTGATAATAGACCAGATAACAATCAAGGAAATGCGAGACGGATATCCCATCTTGGCAGCGGTTAAAAAGGTGTCTAAACCAAAGCCGTGGCCCGCCATAAAATGGGAAAATACCCAAACTGACGAGTTCGCAGATGAGCTAGCCAGCTATGTTCCAGAACAAATTTATGACCAGCTGCGCGTCAATGTCTCTCGGATAGCTGAACTACGTCCCGTTGTGTCCCTATTTGTTCAGTTTCACGGCCTATCATACGATGATGATCCACAAATTAACGAAAAATTGCAGCAGTTTTTTACAACCTCTCAAGAAATTGTTTCAAGATATAACGGCCGTTTAAATCGGCTCATTACCGGAGACAAAGGGAGTATGCTCCACATCATCTTTGGTGCACCTCGCACCGTTGAAGAGCAGGAAACACGCGCCCTGCGCTGCGCCTTAGAGCTACAAGACGCGGCGCAAGCGCTTGCCTTTATCTCTATGCAGCGCATTGGCATCGCGGCTGGACGCGTATTTGCTGGACCAGTTGGGTCTGATGTTCGGCACGACTATACGACAATGGGTGACACCATCAATCTATCAGCTCGCCTAATGCAAAACGCTGGCGACAATCAAATATTGGTAGAAACGGCCGTAACCAAACAGACCAAAACGATTGTCTCGGAAAAACTACCGCCCATTTTGGTCAAGGGAAAAGCTGACCCCATTCCCGTCTCTGTTGTTCAAAGCTACAGCCAACCCTCCCACAGCTATCGGGAAACGCCGCAGGTTTTCGGTCGGGAAAACGAGCGCGACTTTATAAAAACCCAGCTCGATAAATTAACACATGGCCAAGGCTCTATCTCAATGGTCATTGGTGAGGTGGGCTTAGGAAAGTCGCTCTTTTTGGACAATATTCGAGCCGAAATGGAAACAAGCTGGTTTCCGCGCGAAGATGGGGGCATTTTAGCCAGCGGCCTATCAGTCGCCTACGGTGAATCTATTTCAGGCTACCTTTTTATCGATCTGCTTCGTGATTTAATTGATATTCAGCCCGGGGCAGGTCCGGACACGGCCCGCCGCCGCCTCGTTGAGTTTTGTTCAGAGCTCTTCGGGGAACATCGCCTCGAAGCCACGTATCCGTATCTGGCTCGCTTTATGAACTTGCCTCTCACAGACGCCGCCGCCCAGCGACTGGATGGGCTCGGTGGCGAAAGTTTAAGATGGCAAATATTTGAGCTAATCCCAGAGCTATTTGAGAAGATCACCTCCCAATTTCCCCTTATCTTGATGTTTGACGACCTGCAGTGGTCTGACCCAACGTCGCTTCAGCTCATCGAACGCATATTGCCGCTGACTGAAAATCGGCCGTTGATGCTCATTCTGGCAACACGTCCCGCTAGTTTTACTTTCTCTGATCATCCTCATTTGCAC
>JBCCFD010000436.1:0-6740 GCA_039029915.1 Chloroflexota bacterium | reverse complement strand
TGGAGGACTTCAAGTTCACGCGGGCTTAAAGGTTCAACCAATTGCTGAGAAAGTCTTTGGGAGCTTTTTGAAGATTGGGCTTTTTTAAACGCTGTACGCAATTTTCGAAGGTAGGTTTGCTGGGTGCGGCTTTCCCCTTTTATGGACGTGAGTAATTTTAAAACGGGTGGCCCTTCATCAAGAAAGGACCGAACATAGCCACCTTTTTCAGCAAAGGAGACGGCTTGAAGGAGCAATTTGCTTGCTTGCTCTTTTTCGCCAATATCAAAACGGGCCATTGCTTCCAGGATAGTTTGTTTTAACTGCTGGTTTGGTGGCGTGTTTGGATTTTGGTCTTCTGTCAAGATGATAGCCAGCGCCGCGTGGGCATCTGCCTGTGCAAGATGGTGTCTTGCTTGGCTGAGCGGTAAGTGGTGCTCTTGAAGCAGCTGAGAAACGGCCGTAAAGTCACGCTGTTGAAGCAACAGTTGAATACGGGCATCGACGACATCGGCTAATTCAGAGCTAAACGCTTTTGCCTCGACGGATTGCATCGCTTCATTTAACAGCGAAGCAGAAGAAATAAGATCGCCTTGCGCAATTTTGACGCGGGCAAAGAATGTTTTGCAGGCGGCAGGAATATCAACTGAGGGAATTTGCAATCCATATTTGATGCCCAGCTCTCCATAGTTGAAAACAGCGGGCCAATCCCCCCATTCGTAGCTAATTTGAGTTAACCCTAAATAGGCGGCGCACACGTACGGCAGCGGTACCTCCCCCGCTAATTCTAAGACACGTTCATAGGTCGCCTGGGCTTGATAAAGCTGGCCTTCTGCTTCGTGAACATTGCCAAGGCCAATATTGCCAGCCAGCTTAAAGGTGATATTTTCTGATGATTCTCCATATGCGACTGTTTTTTTGTAGGCCGCTTTCGCCAGAGCTAAGTTACCCTGAAGCATTTGTGCATAGCCGGCCGTCATGTTGACTGAAGCTCGAAATGTGAAGTTGTTTTCATCGAGATGGGAAAGCGCCTTTTGGCATTGAGCACTCATCGTTGGCAAATCGTTTATGGGTATTGCCAGCATGGCGCGAAGGGCCGCAAGCCGCCCAATATGATCCCGGCTTTTGCTGGAGAGTCTTGTTTCGGCTTTTTGAATGACTGCCTCAACTTTCTCTAACGGCTGGCCGCTAATGGTTAGCGCTGTGGCATACATCATCCATAAAGATGGGTGCTCATCTAAAACGGCCGTTGATAGCGAGCTGAGCCATTCAAGCGCCGGAAAAACCATGCCAGCAAAGTAGAGTGGTGTTTTTTCCCCTTCAAGTAACCTTTCTGCTCGTTCAATATCTTGCGCGGCCGCTGCGTGTTGAAACGCTTCAGGCAGATAGCCATTTTCTTCAAACCATTGACTTGCAGATTGGTGAATTGAGTTCAAGGTGATTTGGTCATTGAATTGAGCCAAGGACTGATGCAAATGTTTGCGCAAAAGTTCAGCAAATAGATGATGATACCGATACCAGTGTCGTTCATTATCGAGCGGAACGATAAACAAGTTGGCTTGTTCAAGCGATTTGAGGTGTTCGGTGCCGGAAACGGCCGTGTTTGGGATAAGCGCGTCACAAAGAGGACCGCAAAATCGATCTAAGATTGAAGTATGCAGCAAAAAAGCTTGGGTCGATTCTGATAAATTTTGCAGGACTTCCTCAACAAGATAGTCAAGGACAAAATGATGACCGCCCGTAAAGGATTGAATAAAGGTTGAGGCATTGCTGTGCCCCTGCATGGATAATCCGGCCAGCTGTAACCCAACCGCCCAGCCTTCAGTTCTTTCTTCTAAGGCCTTAATGTTTTCTTCAGATAGCGATAGCCCCATCAGTTCAGTCAATAATTGAGACGTTTCCTCAACTGCAAAGCGTAAATCAGCGGCACGTAGTTCGGAAAGCTGGCCTCGGCCACGCCAGCGAGCAAATGGCATATTGGGATCGGCCCGTGTGGAGATAAGTAGGTGCAGGTTTGGAGGCAGGTGTTCAATGCAGAAAGTGAGCGCCTCATCGATAGCTGTTGATTCGATTAGATGATAATCATCGAGAACGAGAACGATTTTTGGGGAAACGGCCGTTAAATCATTAACCAACTCCGTCATGATCAAATCCAAGGGAGGCGGCTGAGGTGCTTGCAAAGCGCCCAAAACGACGTGACCAATTTGGGGCTCGATCGTTTGCAGGGCAGCAACTAAATAAGTTAAAAAGCGGATCGGATCATTGTCTCTATCATCTAAGGAAACCCAAGCAACCTGATAAGATTCACTGTCTTGACTGCTTTGTTTTAATTCATTGACCCATTGGCTGATCAGCGTGGTTTTTCCAAATCCGGCCGGTGCAGAAACTAGGGTGAGTTTGCTCGTTAAGCCACGAGTAAGCTGCTTAAGAAGCGCTGGCCTCGCAACTCGTTTTGACCCTGACGAGGGGATAAAAAGTTTTGTAGCTAAAATTGGGGAAGAATTCATGCTAAGTAATTTTCTGCAAAAATCTTGACTATAAAATTGGGCAATGAAAAACACTTTCAAGAGATATAAAATTCAGTCGGTGAAAACCAAAATTCCGGCGATTTCTTTTTCAAGATTCTTGATCTAAATAGTGACGTGTTTCAAAATGGGTGGCGGAATTTGTTTCGATTTCAGCGGTTAGTTTTTGAGACTCTTCAGTATGACCGGCGCGCATCAGGAAGATGGCCCGATGGGCCTTTACCCATAACCAAGTCGCCAACAGTTTGTTTGGGTCGACAAGCGCGTCTGCTTGTGCCAGACAGGTTTTTGCTTCTTCAAAGTGGCCTTTTTTTGTAGCGACCTTTGCCAAAAGCGACAAAGCTCTCGCCTGCCCGCGGATATTATTTTGGGCTTTCCAATGGGAGAGACCGGTTCGTAATAGCTCTTCCGCCTTGGAAAGATCATTTATTTCGCAGGCAAGCAGGCCAAGATTGACGTGATTGGAGGCGATGCCAAATTTTTGTGCCATGGGTTTGTTCATTGACAGCGCTTTGGTGAGGTAGGTCTCTGCTTCGTTAAATTCGCCTTCAACGAGTGCAATTCTTGAGAGCAGATCGAATGTGCCGGCAATCCCGCGAATATCGCCAGCCTCTTTAGAAAGCATTAAATCCTTGTCGTAATTTGCCCGAGCGGCTTGCAAATCGCCAAGAGCAAATTTTGCCCGGGCCAGATTTGCATAGAGATAGGGGAGTGAGTGCCTGCGATTGTGCTGAACTTCAAAGTGGAGCCCTTCGAGCGCATATTTTTCAGCTGCTTTGTAGTCACCCGTAATCACGTTGAGCTGAGCCAAGTTGTTGAGGATGGTGCCATTATGGATAGTGCCATGCTGGAGCGCTTCAAGATGATAATTTTTTGCGTCTGCAAACCGCTGTTGAGAGAGCGAAACCAGTCCCAGAATGTTTAAAGGGGATGAGGCCTCTTGGATATTGTCGGTCGCCAAGCAGATTTCAAGAGATTTTTTTAAGTGGCGTTCGGCGCGATCGGGCTTTGATTGCAAATAAAATCCCCAACCTAACCATCTTTCTCCCAGTTCCATAAACGGTTCATCTTCAAAATGATACGCTTGTTTTAATCCTTTTCGAATGAGGGAGATGCCTTCGGTTAAGTGGCCCTGAGGCAGATTTTGGCAGCCCACCATGATTTGTAGCTTGGCGAGTAGCTGCTGATTTAGCGGTTGACTCGTTTCAACAACATTAATGGCATTTTGAAATCGCGCGGTTGCCTCTTGATACCAACGCCGTTCGTAGAAAAAGTGTCCAAGTGGATACACGCCGTTTTCCAGTGCTGCAAAATCTTTGTGCTTAACGGCCGTTTGCCACGCCAGCCGAATATTATCGATATCTGCTTCCAAATGTTGAATGCCAATCCCTTGCGTCATGTCGATGAGGTAATGATCGTAATTTGCCACAAGGTGATTGTAGTAGTCGGCGTGTGCCCGCACCGTTTGTTCTTGGCCTTCCGGGGAGTTGGCTAATTTTTCAGCCGCATACTGTCGTAAAAATTCATGAAGCCGATAACGGCCGTTTTCCCGTTCAAAAGTTAGGAGTGATTTATCAACCAAACTGGAAAGCGTAGATAGTGTAGCATTCGTCACCTTTTTGGCGGCATCTCTTAAAAAACCACCGCGGAACACCGCTAGCTTCTTTAAAGCATCTTGTTCAACCGCTGAGAGACGCTGCCAAGTTTGTCTGAGTACCGCGCGCATACTGCGATGCCGCTCAGGCACATTGCGGGCCTGTGTTGTTAAGAAATCGATGCTTTCACTGATTTCATCATATATTTCCTGACACGAAAGCAGCTTAACCCAACTTGCCGCTAGGATAATGCCTAAGGGCCAGCCTTCAAGCAGCTCACAGATGGCTTGTATGGTTGAACGCTCGCTGTCGGTTGGTGAAAATGAGGCAAGCGTTTGCTGTGCCCGCTGAATAAATAAATCTACAGCTTCACTCTTTTTATTGGCATGATGGGAAAGACCTTCGAGGGGCAGTGTCCATTCCCCCTCTAAGTTTAATCGCTCGCGCGAGGTGAGCAGCAGTTTTACTTTTGGCGCTTGTCGTAGAAGATCGCTTAGCCACATGACCTCATCCCCGACGAGGTGTTCAAAATTGTCGAGCAACAGCAAGCGCTGTTTTTGTGCTAAATAGGTGATGAGCTGTTCGGAAACGGCCGTTCTGCCGTGAAAAGCAATCTCGAGCTGCGCCCCTATCGTTTTTGCCAGCAGGTCAGGGGAATCAATGTCTGCCAGCTGGATAAAGACGACACCATCGGCAAACTGCTCTTTTATGCGATGACCCACTTCTAAAGCCAGCCTCGTTTTGCCGATGCCACCGGGGCCGATCAAAGTTAACAGACGACAGTCCGCAGCGCTGCTTAGCAGGTCGAAGCAGGTTTGAATCTCTTGATGTCGCCCAACCAGTGGGGTCGTGGGGGTTGGTAATAAATGGACGGGGGCTGGCGGCGGTGGTGGAGAAACGGCCGTTTGTTCAATCTCAATTTCTTGAGCCTTAATTGACTCGTGTAGTTCCTCTGTGGCCAGTTCAGGTGGGACGCCCAGCTCCGCTTCTAAAAGGTTAACACAGGCTTGATACTGTCGTAAAGCGGCTGCTTGCTGGCCGGCTTTGGCGTATAGAGTCATTAAACGACGATGAGCTGGTTCGTGTAGGGAATCTAAAGTGAGCCATAAACGGCCGTAGCGAATCGCTTCGTTAAATTCCTGTTGCTGAGCGTGCCAATCAATCAACACCTGATAGGCGCTACTGAGCTGTTGTCGCAGGTTCTCCGCTTGGCTTTCTTGCCACTCCTCAAAGGCGAGGCAGTTGGAAAGTTTAAACCCAGCTAGAAAAGGGTCGATACAGTGTGACACCGCTTCGGCCAATGCGGCGGCTTGTGCGGCGTCAGAAATTGCCGTTTTTGAATGGGCTTCAAATGCGCTTTGAAAGGCGAGTACATCTACCCAAAGCCCATTTTCAGATGTCAGACTCACCTGCGTCATATCAGCTTGAAGCGTGTTGTTTGGTAGCTGCTTCTTGATCAATGACAGTTCGCGCCGAAAATTGTTGCGGGCACTTTCCTGCGAAAATTCCGGCCACAAAAGGCCCAGTAGCGTTTCTCGACTTTGCGGGCGTTGGGTTACAGCGAGGTAGGCTAACAGTGCGAGCCCTTTTCGACGCCGAAAAGGGGCGTTGCCAGTTTCTGTTTCAAGTTGCGGTGTCCCAAACAATCTGAGCTTAATCAGCATGAGGGATTTTACATGAAGTCGAGAGAAGCGTGTAGAAAGTAGAAATAGGATGGGGAATGCTGAGGGAATGAGTGAGGAACGGCCGTTATTTAACCTTCCCATTGTTCATTCAATTGGGTGCGATTCAAAAATTTCAACGCACTCAAAAAAGGAAGATAATGATGATTTCAGTTCGACATATGCAAAAAGAAGACGTGACGGCTGTTCATCAAATAATGGGGCAACAGTCCGTGATTGATGGCACGATGCGATTACCTTATGCTCCAATTGAGTATGCCCAAAGTCGGTTTGAACAAACAGACGGGTTTGTGCGATTGGTCGCTGAAACAGACAAAAATGAGGTTGTCGGTTTTTTAGAGCTGATGACATTTCTTAAATACCCACGACATAATCACTGTGCCGAAATTAACTTTGTGATGGTGCATGAAAAATGGCAGAACCACGGTGTTGGTCGTCAATTGATGGATGCTGTCATTGATTTGGCTGAGCAGTGGATGCAAATTGAGCGATTAAGCTTGATTGTTTGGGCTGATAATCATGGCGCTATTCATCTTTATGAACAGATGGGGTTTGAGATTGAAGGGACGATGCCCAACTACGCTTTTCGCAACGGCCGTTACATCAACGCCCACATGATGGGCCGACTAAAGATGGTGCCGGTCGATGACGCGTTAGCGCAAAAACAATCGGTTCAGTTGAATTCTATTTGGTAAGAAGGAGGTATAAACATGTGTGCCGGAAATATGATGAAGTTAGCAGATCATTTCCTTAAAGAAAATCAGCGGGTTGATATTTTTTCATAATCCAATGATCACAAAGAAACAAAAGAATAAAGTGACCCTGATTCACGATTGAAAGAGCATGGCCCTAAAAAGCGATGCTCATTTTGTTTAAAGCATGCAAAGAGAATGAATGAAGAACGGCCGTTATTTACCCTCCGTGAAACGAAGTTCCTGCTTTGAATAAAAAGAGGGGTG
>JBCCFD010000435.1:0-6775 GCA_039029915.1 Chloroflexota bacterium | reverse complement strand
TCTCTTGCTCAGCTGGATCCCAGAGCCGTACGGCTACGATTTCATGCCGCTGATTTAAAAGATGCAACGGCCGTTCCCAACCCGGCTCGCTAATAAAATCTGACACAATAAAAATCAGCGACCGTCGCTTGATGCTGTTCAAGCCGGCATACAGTAAATCACCAAGCTGAGTAGGCGTTTGTGTTGGCTGAGTAGACTGATTGAGCAGTTCGCGCGTGAGCCGAAGCACCTGATTTTTACTAGCCTGCGGCGGAATCGTCTTTTCAACTTTGTCCCGATACAGGATGGCCCCAACGCGATTGTTGCTGTTGGTTAAAAGACGAGCTAACAGCACCGTTAGCTCAACCAAAACCGTCTCTTTGGGGCGCTCTAAGTTTCCAAAAGTCATTGAGGGGCTTAAATCGAGCAAAAACCAAGCGGTAATATCCCGATCTTCCACATATTGTCGGACGTATGGCGTATTCATCCTTGCCGTGACGTTCCAATCAATATGACGAATATCATCACGCGGCTCATACTCGCGCAAATCGGCAAAGTCGATGCCGTTCCCATAAAAAAGGGTTTGGTAATCTCCCTGCAGTAATCCATCCAAGCGACGAATAATCTGCCAATCAAGCCGCTGCAGGATACGCTCAGGCGTTGAGCTGACGATTGGCTCGTTCATGCAAAGGCACCTCTGGCTGGCGAACGGTAGACAGGATTTTTTTGAGCAGGTCGTCGCTGGTCACGTTATCAGCCAGTGCTTCGTAGGAAAGCACAAGCCGGTGCCGCATCACATCAAGCGCTAAATCAGCCACATCTTGCGGCAAGATATAATTTCGACCGCGCAGGTAGGCTAAGGCGCGCCCCGCCAAAATAAGATTGATAGAGGCTCTTGGACTAGCGCCAAAAGTGATATACGGCCGTAAATCCTTCTGGCCATGTTTTTCGGGTTCACGCGTCGCGCTGACCAGTTTCACCGCATATTCCATAACAGACGGATCGGCATAAACCTCATCAGCTGCCTTTTGAAAAGCGAGCAGCTGCTCGGTATCAAGCACCTTTTGCACTTGTTCAAGTACGGCCGTCATGCGTTCTACGATGACGAACTCTTCGGTAGCGGTTGGATACCCAACCAGCACTTTGAGCATAAACCGATCAACCTGCGCTTCTGGAAGCGGGTATGTGCCTTCTGATTCAATCGGGTTTTGGGTGGCCATTACTAAATAGGGATTGGGCACTGGATACGTTTCCCGTCCGATGGTCACCTGTCTTTCCTGCATCACTTCCAGCAGCGCGCTCTGCACTTTGGCAGGGGCGCGGTTAATTTCATCAGCCAGCAAGAAGTTCGTAAAAACAGGACCAAGTGAGGTGTTAAACTCTCCCGTTTTTTGATTGTAAATGCGGGTACCGACCAAATCAGCCGGCACCAGATCGGGCGTGAACTGAATACGCTGAAACTCTCCGCCGATGGCTTCAGCAAGGGTTTTGATAGCCATCGTTTTCGCTAAACCGGGCACCCCTTCAACTAAGATATGACCTCGCGCCAGCAGAGCAACAATTAATCGCTCAAGCAGGTTGTCTTGCCCAACAATTATCTTTTTAACTTCATAAAGAAGCGTTTCCATCGGTTTTTGTGGCTGGGTTGAGTCCATCGTTACTCCACGCTAATAGTTAGGGGCACCGGCCGTGCCGCCTGCGGTTGAAATTGGCACAGCAAAGCCGATGCCAATAAAAAAGTTTTGTTCTGAGGGGTTAGCCAGAGCGGTCACAATGCCGATCACTTGGCCGTTTTTGTTGAGCAGTGGACCCCCTGAGTTACCTGGATTAACGGCCGTATCAAACTGAATTAACCCTTCCAAGCGCTCACCGGTTTCAGCCAGAGGAATGGAACGGTCAAAGCCAGAAATGACCCCCGAGCTCATTGAAGCAGCCAATCCAAATGGATTCCCCACCGCATAGGCTGCATCTCCAATTCGCATCGCGTTTGAATTACCAAGCGTAGCGGGAATAAGAATTTCAGGTAAGCGACTCGGCTGAAGAACGGCCGTATCCGTTGTTGCATCAAAGGTAGATACTATAGCAGCCGCTTCGGTCCCATCGGCAAAAATAATGTTGATTGCCGTGGCATCAGCCACTACGTGGAAGGCTGTTAAAATTGCGGCGTCTTCATTGACCACCACTCCGGTCCCAATTGAGCCACCTGAGCCATCCACGGCGTCCTCATTTTCAGTTTGGATTAAAACAAGCGAGGGCAAGATAAAGTTATAAACCACAGCCGCATTTTCAGGGGGTGGTGTTGCAGAGGCTACCGCTTCAAGGGCAAGCTGATTAACTTGTTGTTCTGTTAGGGGTGTAGGGGGTGAAAACAGCAGGTTATAAGCTAAGATGGTCCCAACAGCAACTAAGAACATAAGCAAAATAGGCCATGCCTTTAGGGCAAGGTGCCAAACTCGATTCAGTTTTTTTAGCCACGGTTGTGTGGGCGGTGTTTCGCTTTTCTCTTCCATTGTCTGCCTAACTGAACAAAATATATTTGACTGTACTTAAGTGCCTCAACCTCAGCGAGTATAGACTGGAATTGTTAAGAAAATGTTTAGATGACGCGTTCTTTCATCTTCTATACATCTTAGGCTTCTGTTTCTGGCAATCACCTTATTTTCAACCAACAATCCGGCTTCAAACAAACGAAAATCTTATTCTCCTATCGGCAGATCCTTAAAATGATTTACAATGCCCGTATGGTAAAAAAACGACTCCTCATTCTTATGTTGGCGCTAGTTGCCCTGGCTGGCTATTCTGCTCAAAACTCTTTTGCTGAACCCCCAATCGAAGACTCAATCCAATCGGTTCCCCAATTTGCAACGGCCGTTCCGTCTGGCAACGCGCTATTGGCCTGTACATTAACATCAGCGGATACTAGCGAATTTTTAGGCTGTCATCTCAGCTATGCGCGAGATTATTTGCCCGCATTTGAAAAAACGGCCGTTTCTAACCAAGATTGCAACAATGGCGAAGCTGGTGAGTACCCATGCGACAGCATCCACCTTCAAAGCTTAATGCCGCTGGCAGATATGGGAGGAGGGAATGGCAACGACATTTGGGGATGGACTGATCCAACAACCAATAAAGAGTACGTGATCATGGGACGCACCAATGGCACATCTTTTGTCGACATTAGCGACCCAATCAACCCTATCTATCTCGGCAACTTACCCACTTCGTCAATATCAAGCATTTGGCGAGACATGAAAGTGTATCAAGATCATGCCTACATCGTAGCGGACAGTGCTGGCAATCACGGCATGCAGGTTTTTGACCTGACCCAACTCCGCTCAGTCACTTCTCCTCCGGTGACTTTTAGCGCAATCGTTCTTTACACCGATTTAGGCAGTTCGCACAATATTTTTATCAATGAGGACAGCGGGACAGCTTATGCGCTTGGCAACTCTTCAGGATTAAATACCTGTGGCGGCGGCTTACACATCATTGATATTCAAACACCGACCTCTCCAGCCTTTTTAGGGTGCTACAACAGTGACGGATACATTCACGATACCCAATGCGTCAATTACACTGGCCCTGATGCCGATCACAGCGGCAAGGAGATCTGTTTTAACGCTAGCGTCAATGATTTAACCATTGTGGATCTGACGGATAAAAGCAACCCCATTCGCATCAGCGGCAGCGGGTATCCCACCAATGTCTATGCCCATCAGGGGTGGCTAACTGATGATCAAAGATACCTATTCTTAAATGATGAAGGGGATGAAACGGCACAAAATCAATTCGCCCGGACGTATATCTTTGATGTCTCTGATTTGGATGCGCCACGCTTTGTAAAGGCGTATACGGCCGTTGAGCCAGCCATCGACCACAACCTATACATCCACAACGGACTAATTTTTGAAGCAAATTACCGAAGCGGTTTACGGGTGCTTGAGTTTGACGAAAGCAGTGAAACGTTAAGCGAGGTAGCCTTCTTTGATACGTTTGAAACCAGCGAAACAAATGAAGCCCAATTTAACGGCGCGTGGAGCAGCTACCCGTTCTTCCCGAGCGGCAATATTGCGGTCAGCACCATTGAGCATGGGCTCTTTATTTTGCGATTAGATGATTCAGTGGGAGATGGAAGCGGCACGCCAGACTTTGATAGTTCTACTTATTTACCGCTGATGGTTTCACCTGAGGAATAATGCGCATCAGCCCATAAGCTCATCGAGTCGGGCAATCTGAGCATCTAATTCTAATTGGGCTACGCTGAGTTCAGTTTTGAAGCGGCTGACCTTTTCTTCATCCTGATCATACTCTGCCTGCGAGATGTCAAACTGAAGCTGTTCAATCCATGCTTCGGTTTCTTCCACCTCATCACGCAGCTCTGCAATTTGGCGACTTAGCTGACGCCGTTCTTTCCGGCTCATTTGGGGAATCGGTGCCGCCACTTCTTCAACCCAGCTTAGGTCAACAGGCTCATCATCTTTAGTTTGAGCAGGTAATGTTACTTTTGAGGCAGAAGCGCTACCCTTGGAAACGGCCGTTACCGAATCCAACGGCTTCCCATCCCGCACGGCCAAAAACTGCTGATACGTCCCCTCAAAAAGATGCAGATGATCGTCGCGCAGCTCCCATATTTGGGTCGCCAATCGATTCACCAAATACCGATCGTGCGACACAAGCACGATGGTGCCATCAAACCGTTCGAGTACCGTTTGTAACACTTCTTGGGATGGAATATCAAGGTGATTGGTCGGCTCATCGAGAAGTAAAAAGTTGGCTCCTTCAAGAGCCAACAGGGCTAATGCCAATCTTCCTCGTTCCCCCCCGCTTAAATCTTTAATCTGCTTAAAAACATCATCCCCACGAAATAGATATTGACCTAAAAATGTGCGGCCATCCGTTTCTGACATGGGCACGTGATCCAGCAGCTCATCAAGCACCTGCTTATTCATGTCTAACTGTTCATGCCCTTGGGCAAAATAACCAAACTTGAGTTCATCCCCCAACCGCAGCTTCCCTTTTATCTGCTTGAGTTCACCCAAAATGGTGCGTAGCATCGTACTTTTACCGCTTCCGTTTGGCCCAATCAGCGCCACAACGTCACCCCGCTCTAACTCAAGATCATCTGTGGTGAACAGTGGCGCATCTGGATAGCCAACCTGTAGCTTTTTGGTGCGTAACACCAAATCGCTGCTTTTTTGCGTGGGTTTGAGCTTGATTTTCATCTTAGCGGGTCGGCCAGCGGGTGATTCAATCGCTTTTAATCGTCGCGCCGCTTCGTTTGGGCTGAACGTGCGCACTCGTCCCCCAATTTCGAGCCAGCTTTTACCCTGTCGGTCTAATAAACCAACCTCTTCAAGCAGCACAATATCTCGCGTCAGACGGCGTAATTTTCCCTTGGCAATATCCGTTTTGCCACCGGCGATATGCTTTTGAACAAAGGCTAGCTCTTTTTCAAGCCGCTCTTTCTCAGTAGTAAATAGATCTAGTTCTCGTTCCCATTCAATATCTCGCTGGGTAACGAAGCTAGTGTAGTTTCCTTTAAACTGCTTGAGGACGTCAGGATTAAGCTCCCACACTTGATTAATGACACGGTCTAAAAAGTAGCGATCGTGGCTTACCACCAGTAACGCACCGGGCCACTGGCGCAATGTTTTTTCGAGCCACTCAACGGCCGTTGTGTCTAAATGATTGGTGGGTTCATCGAGAATGAGTAAATCTGGTTTTTCAAGCAGGAGACGCCCCAGCAAAACCCGTGTTTTTTGACCCCCACTGAGTTTGGTCAATGGCAGTTGCCACTGTTCTCTATCAAACCCTAGCCCCGTCAGCACTCGCTCAATTTCGTGTTGATATTCGTAGCCACCCCCGTGCGAGTAAAGGTCTTGAATACGGCCGTATTCATCAAACACCCAATTAGGCGCATCCCCTGACGACATTTTTTCTTCAAGTTCCCGCATATCGGCTTCCAACTCTTTCAAATTGGAAAACACGGTCAGCATCTCTTCAAAAATCGTGTTGTCTTGCCCCGCAAAAGTCAGCACCGCCTCCTGACGCAAATAGCCAAGCGTTAACCCCTCGCGGCGTGTGACAACACCTTCCACAGGCTCCAATAAGCCAGACAAAATCAGCAACAGCGTCGTCTTGCCGCTGCCGTTTGGCCCAACCATGCCTACCCTATCTTTGTGAGACAGTTGCACCTTTAGATTTTCGAACAGATCGTCCGCGCCATAGGCGTGACCTAGCTCTTGACCCTGCAGGATTATCATAGGTTGAATGATAAGTCAGGGACACAGTGTGGGGCAAGGGGAGTTTGGGGATTGGGAGTTTGGGGCTGGGGGATTAAGGTCAGACCAATCTTGGTGATTGGCCCAACTTTAATATTCTCTTTGTCTGCAAGGGTTATCCACCGCTAGGCACGGGGATCGGTATGGCGGTCAGGTTTATCTTCTGCATTGCCCCGTGTGGCGTAGGGGTCTTTGGCGCTTCGATCTTCGGATAAAGAGCGCGTGTTCCGCAGAGTTAAGGCTTCAATTGCGTCTGCCAAATGTTCATCGGTGATGTTGTATTCATTGCGCGACAGGCGTATTTTGTGGGCTTCAAGCAAAACCTCAGCCTCTGTGCTGCCCACCGGAGCTGAAAATTTGTAGCAGGCTAGTTCAACCAGCTGCCCAAGTGGATCACGGAAATAAAGCGAATCCATAAAGCCGCGATCAACTTCTCCCGTATTTTTAACGCCTCGGGCATCCAGTCGGGCTTTGGCCTGTTTGTAGGTCGCTCGAGAGACAGCAAAGGCGATATG
>JBCCFD010000434.1:0-6803 GCA_039029915.1 Chloroflexota bacterium | reverse complement strand
TTTACCGTCGGTACCATTGTTGCATTTGGAAGCTATCTCACCCAGCTTTATGGACCGATGATGTCGCTTACCAACGCGCCCGTCGAGTTTGCCCAAAGCATGGTTAGTTTTGAACGTGTCTTTGAAGCGCTTGACATTCCCATTGAAATTGATGAAAAAGAAGACGCCGTCCATTTGGATCAGGTAAACGGGCAAATCGTTTTTGAAAATGTCTCCTTCGATTATGAGCCGGAAGAGAATCAGCCCGTAGGCCTTGAAGAAGTGGAGCGTTTTTCATGGGGAGGAAGTGGTGTTCGTCTCAAGCGCGGTCGGGAAAAAGATGGACTTAACGCCATAGAATCAGAGCGGCCAAAAACACATCGTTTGGCGTTAGAAGACATCAACTTCACCATTAATCCAGGTGAGTTGGTTGCGCTAGTCGGGCCTAGTGGCGCAGGCAAAACAACCACCACCTACATGATTCCTCGTCTCTACGATCCAACAGCCGGCCGTATTCTGCTTGATAATCACGATTTAAAATCGTTAACTTTAGACTCACTCGCTAACAGTATTGGCATGGTCACGCAGGAATCGTATCTATTTTACGATACCATTCGGGCGAACCTCCTTTATGCACGCCCAAGCGCTTCGGATGAAGAGATGGTAGCGGCTGCAAAAGCCGCCCACATTCATAATTTTATTATGGATTTGCCTGACCAATACGACACCGTTGTTGGTGAGCGAGGCTACCGGCTAAGCGGGGGTGAACGCCAACGCATTGCTATTGCACGCGTTATCTTGAAAGACCCGCAAATCTTGGTGCTAGATGAAGCTACGTCTCATTTAGACTCTTTGTCTGAAGCGTTGATTCAAGATGCTCTGCAGAAGGTGATGAAAGACCGCAGTAGCTTGGTCATTGCGCACCGGTTATCGACGATTTTGGCAGCCGATAAGATTTTGGTGATGGAAAACGGCCGTTTGGTTGAGCAAGGCACCCACGATGAACTGCTAGCGTTTAATGGTCTTTATAGAGAGCTTTATGAAACTCAGTTTAAGGGTGAACTAGCGTATGCCTAAAACCCTCATGCCCTATTGCACCTGAGCTTGTCGAAGGCTTCACCTCGTTATCTACACCTCTTTGGCTTCGACAGGCTCAGCCGCCGCTCTCATCATGGTGCTTGAGCCATTGACAATTGCCAATTGTCGACTGACAATTGGCAATGATGTCCGTTCTAATTTTTGCAAATGGCGTTATTGATGAGGTGGCGTGGATACGGCCGTATCTGGAAACAGCAACGGCCGTCATTGCCGCCAACGGGGGAAGCCGTCATCTCTTTCGACTCAATCACCCACCTAATCACCTCATTGGTGACTTAGACTCAATAAATAGTAACATCCGCGCTTGGTTAGACACCGCAAACTGCAAAATCCATGCCCACCCTGCCGAAAAAAATGAAACAGATTTAGAGCTAGCACTGCTTTTTGCCATTGAAGCCTTTTCGAAAGAAATCTTGCTTTTTGGCACATTAGGCGGCAGACTCGATCAAACTTTAGCCAATATTCTGCTCCTCACCCATCCTAAGTTAAAAAATCACACGATTCACCTGATTACCCAGACAGAAAAAGCGTGGCTTGTCTATGATGAAACGAATATTCACGGTGCCATTGGTGACACGGTGTCGTTGATTCCGCTAAAAGATGACGTTTATTTCGAGTCAACAGATGGACTGCAATATCCATTGGTCAATGAGCGTTTAGCCTTTGGCCCAGCTCGCGGCATAAGCAATGTGCTCACCCAAGCAATAGCCACCGTTAAAATCACTTCTGGTTTGCTTTTGTGTGTCCACACGACTCACCAGTGAGCTAAATATCCCCCATCAACCGCTAAAATATGCCCAGTAACATAAGAAGAAGCCGGTGAAGCAAGAAACACGGCCGTTCCGACAATCTCTTCTGGGTTACCCCACCGCTGTAATGACGTCCGCTGCTTAAGCCAATCCCAAGTAAACTGTTTTTCCACCATATATTGGTTGGTTTCAGTGGCAAAATAGCCGGGGGCGATCCCATTGACGTTGATTTTGTGAGGGCCCAGATCAGCGGCTAAAGCTCGAGTTAGCGCGGTTAGCCCCCCTTTCATCGTTGTGTAGACGGTGTCATTCGCATTTGAGATGAACCCGGCTATCGAGGTCAAATTGATAATACGGCCGTATTCTTGCTCGATCATCATTTGGGCAGCCTGCTGGGCAAGGAGCATCGGCCCTCTTAAATTGACTTGCCACATCTTGTCGATGGCATCAATATCAAATTCTTGTAAACTGCGTCTATCGCGAATACCTACATTATTGACGAGGATATCTAAACGGCCGTAATTGGTCTGCAGCGTTTGAAAGGCAGCCTCAACAGCCTGAGCGTCTGAAACATCAAACGGCAGGCTGGTCAAACGGTCGCCTGTTTCCGAAATTTGATGGATAGCCGTTTCGAGACGGGGTTGGGAACGGCCGTTTAAAATAACATGCGCACCCGCTTCCCAAAAGCCCTTCGCAATTTCAAAACCTAGCCCTTGACTGGCACCCGTCACCAACGCGATATTATTTGATAGTGAAAAAATTGAATCAGTCATAAATGTGTATTTGTATCTTAGTCTATTTGTATATTGGTTATTACTGAATTCACAAACGATAAAGTGAATGACTCAATTACCAATTACGAATTACCTGTTTCTTTAGAACAAATCCCCACGCTTATTCACAATAATACCCCCGTCTACGGGAATAACAGCCCCATTAACGTAGGCAGCGGCTCTTGAGGCCAAGTAGATTGCAATGCCAGCCATATCTTCAGGTTCTCCAATGCGACCAATTGGGCAAGATTTGGCTATCTCTTGGCGCATCTCCTCATTTCTAAGGAAAAATTTGGTCATTTGGCTTTCAAACGGGCCCGGGGCGATAGCGTTCACGGTGATGTGCCGACGTCCTAATTCAGCCGCTAAAACGCGCGTAAAATGGTGCACGGCCGCTTTACTGGCCGCATAGGGGAAATTATCCATAGTTGGCACAGACAGGCCATCAATTGAGCCAATATTAATCACTCGGGCTGGATCTGCTGCAGAGGCTGCACTTTCAAGGAGGCTAACCAAATCACGGGTCAATAAGAACAAAGATTTGACATTGAGGTCAAATGTTCGATCATACCCCTGTTCAGGAAACTCATTGAACGGTGCACCCCAAGCCGCCCCCGCGTTATTTACCAAAATATCAAGCTTTTCCTCTCGTTCCTTAATCCCCGAGACCAAGGTTTGTCGTCCTTCATTGGTGGCTAAGTTAGCGGGAATAGCCACACAGTCCCCGAATTGGGACAGCTCCTCAGCGACTTTTTCACACACCGTTGATTTTCTGGACGAAATGTACACCTTTACCCCATTCGCCACATAACCTCGAGCAATCATTAGCCCAATACCGCGTGAGCCACCGGTGACTAACGCCACTTTCCCTTTGACAGAGAATAAGGACGAGATATCAAAAGATTCCATGTTTCACTCCATTGTTTAACAGTTGATCAGTGCGTCTGTTTTTCACTCTACCGACGGCTTTCTAAATGACTGATTTACTGAATGACTGATTTACTAAGCTACTGATTTGCTCAATAACTGATATACTCCCACTATACCAATATTTCGATCAACAGGCAGGAGAAACAGGATGCGATTTCATGAAGATCAGATGGCCGCTTTGGTTTGCTCAGACGGCGTAAGCCGCGACATTCACATTTGGCAGGCGGACGGTGCAAAAGCAGTTTTCATTGCCATTCATGGCGGCATGGCCCATGCGGGTGATTACTGTACCCCTGCGCTTTATTTTAAAGAAAAAGGGATTACGACCGTTAGCTATGATATGAACGGCCACGATCGTAAAAAGAAAGTGTTTATCCCTAGCTTTGATGTCTTTTTAGATGATTTGGTTCTTTTTATTGAATGGACGAAGCAAACTTTTCCTGATTTACCAATCTTCTTGATGGGGCATTCAATGGGAGCGCTCATTTTGACCCATTACGGGCTGCGCCGCGTCACGGAACTGGAGCCAGCCATTAAAGGCTTTATCATGTCATCTCCATACTACGCTAATGCCATCAAGCTACCTGGTATTGTGGAATCTCTTTCTGGCGTTTTATCCCGTTTTACCCCTAATTTACAGGTACCAGTTGAAGATTTTACAGACTTTTTAACCCACGATGCTGAGATTACTGCTCGGCACCATGCAGACGCAGCAGATGATTATCGCGCAACGGCCGTTTCTGCCCGATTCGGCTCTGAGTTACTCAAGGCGCAGCAGTATCTCCCCGACCAGATGAGCCGTTGGAATCATCCCACTATCTTTTTTGTAGCTGGTGACGACAAGCTCTCCGATGCCCCAGAATGCCGACGGCTGATTGGGCTTATGAATCAAGAAAAGCTAACAACACATTACTATCCTGACAACTACCACGAAAATTTCAACGAAACGAATCGTGAAGAAATATTTGAATTGATCGATACATGGGTTCAAGAGCGTCTTTAAACCCGCTTGATGCCACGCACCACCAGCCCGCATTCGATCATTCCAACTTGATTAGCTTGCCGCGGAAAGCACGCTTTAACCTTTGAACCAATGCAGTAAATATAATTGCCCCGTATGTTGTCCACAACAGGAGGGGCACCCATTCTAATTCTCGCTTCTCAGCAAGGAGCTGGTTGAAGAAAAATTGATTTGCTGTCCACACAATCGCAGTCAAAATGATTAAAATGCCAACCCAGATTGTTATATAAACGTTGACCCATCGCTTTCGTAAAAAACCGAGCCCGGGCTTGTCAATCAAATAAGCAAGCCCCCCACCAAGCGCCCCTAAAATAAAGACATGTGACAAGATAAGCGGCGCCCATGGAATGAGAATCAGCTCCATAGGGGATTTAAAAGCGTTTGAAACCTGGGAAAGCTCATCAAAAAGCAAAATTGTTGGCACCAAATTCCATAAAATGGAGAAAATTAGGCTAAATAATGTGCCCCAAGTTATACCAACCCAAACCCCGGCCCTGAAACCAATTTTAAACATCAAATTTTCAACCGACCTTTTTCATCATTTTATTTGAGGGTATCAAGCGTCCCTTTCATCAAATCCTTCCAGGCAAGATCGGAAAATTGATTAACTTGATTTTATTTGAGCAGGACTTACGCACCCTGAGCCTGTCGAAGGGTTAAGAAAGTCACTTCGACAGGCTCAGTGACCGCTATTTGCGTAAGTCCTATTGAGAAAATTATTTTGCGGCACGAGCGTAAAAAGAAAGAATCCATACAAATTTTTGTGTATAACCTGTATGAATTCTTCCGTCAACATCAACTGTCAAAATTTGCTGATCATTATTACGGGCTTACCGGCATCGGGAAAATCTACGCTGGCCGCATGGTTAGGGCAACAGCTCTCAATACCGGTCCTCAGCAAGGACGCTATTCGGGAGATTTTGTTCGACGAGCTTGGCTGGTCAGATCGAGCCTGGGCCAGCAAGTTAGGTGTGGCTACGATCCAACTGATGTTTCATTTCGCCACAAGCCAGCTCAATGCCAACGGGGCGGTTATCATGGACAATTTATTTGCCCCAGATGTGTCTACACCCCAATTCAATCATTTACAAGAAAAAACAGACGCCAAAATCATCCAAATTGTGTGCCAGGCCAGTTTTCAAACTTGCTTCAGGCGATTTGAACATCGCGCCATTCATGAAAACAGGCATCCGGGGCATGGGGATACGGCCGTTATTCAAAAATGGCGCAAGGACCCACTCGAAAACAAATCGCTTGCCATGCCATTGAAAGGCGACCTCATCCTTGTGAACACAGAGACATTTGCAAACGTCAATTATCAATCGATCCTAAATCAAATTCTTGAGTTGACGTTAAAAAATACGGGCGATTAGGTAACCCTATGTGTTCCGAGGCTTCTAAATTGAAAAACGCGTTAGATAAACCCTTCGGAACCTTGAGGAAACGAAGTTTATAATCATTGCTTTATTCAAAGCAGGCACTTCGTTTCACTTACGTTTTAATCTGCTTAAATGAATCACCAAAAATCAAGCCCCGAACGTGATCATCCGTCAGAAAATCTAGCGGAAAACCAGCTTTAAACTCATTAAGTTGGCTTAATTCTGTAACCGTTTCATCATCTAACTCAAAAGATAGCACTCCTAAATTATCTTCAATCTGGGCCACGGTTCGGGCACCCAAAATTGGAATAACGTTTTGCTGTTGACGCACCCAATTAATAGCAATTTGGGCTGGTGATTTATCGAGACGCTTGCTAATCTCCCCTAGTTTTTCTGCGAGCAGCTTGCCCTTATCAGAAGCGGTTTCATACCGTTTTTCTTCGCTTTCGTTTTCATTATTGTATTTTCCACTTAACACACCGCCGCTTAATAAGCCCCAGGCTGTTAAAGTTAATCCCATTTCCTTTGCCATGGGCAGGATAGCTCTTTCTGGGTCTCGGCTAGCAAAGTTATACGGGGTTTGAGTTGCTACCGGTCGCGCCCAGCCATAACGCTCGGCTAAACCAACCGCATACGAAATAATCCAAGCGGGTGAATCTGAAAAACCAACATACAGGACCTTGCCAGAGCGCACTAAATCATTCAGCCCGGCCATCACCTCTTCAACTGGCGTCATAAAATCCCACATGTGAAGATATAGCAGGTCGATGTAATCTGTATTGAGTCGTTTCAAGCTATTTTCAACAGAACGCATCATGCTTTTGCGACTATTGCCACCCTCATTAAAGTTCTTAGGGTTCCCATTATCCAATCG